>JAAYSB010000130.1 GCA_012518475.1 Intrasporangiaceae bacterium
AGCCGATGCCCAGCTGGCGGTAGTCGCGGGTGGTCTCACCGATCGCCTCGGTCGGGAAGTCCGCGAAGCAGATGGAGATGTCCATCGCGGTGATGATCAACTCGACGGCCTGTGCGAACCGCTCGGCGTCGAAGGTGTCGTCGTCCTTGAGGAACTTGAGCAGGTTGAGCGAGGCGAGGTTGCACGAGGAGTTGTCCAGCGACATGTACTCCGAGCACGGGTTGGACGCGGTGATCCGGCCGGTCTCGGGGTTGGTGTGCCAGTCGTTGATCGTGTCGTCGTACTGGATGCCGGGGTCGGCGCACTCCCAGGCGGCCTTGGCGATCTTGCCCATCAGCTCGCGGGCGTCGACGGTCTCGATGACCGAGCCGTCCTTGCGGGAGCGCAGGCCGAACTCGGCGCCCTCCTCGACCGCGCGCATGAACTCGTCGGTGACCCGGACGCTGTTGTTCGCGTTCTGGTACTGGACCGAGACGATGTCCTTGCCGCCGAGGTCCATGTCGAAGCCGGCGTCACGCAGCGCGCGGATCTTGTCCTCCTCGCGCGCCTTGGTCTCGACGAACTCCTCGATGTCGGGGTGGTCGACGTCGAGGACGACCATCTTCGCGGCGCGACGGGTCGCGCCACCGGACTTGATCGTGCCGGCGGAGGCGTCCGCACCACGCATGAAGGAGACCGGACCGCTGGCCGTGCCGCCGGAGGAGAGCAGCTCCTTGGACGACCGGATCCGGGAGAGGTTGAGGCCGGCGCCGGAGCCGCCCTTGAAGATGAACCCCTCCTCCTTGTACCAGTTGAGGATCGAGTCCATCGAGTCGTCGACGGACAGGATGAAGCACGCGCTGACCTGCTGGGGGCTGGCCGTGCCGACGTTGAACCACACCGGAGAGTTGAAGCTGAAGATCTGGTGGAGCAGTGCATAGGTGAGCTCGTGCTCGAAGATCTCCGCGTCGGCGTCGGACGCGAAGTAGCCGTGCTCCTTGCCCGCCTTGGTGTAGGTGAGCACGACCCGGTCGATGAGCTGCTTCAGACCGCGCTCGCGGGCCTCGGTGCCGACCGCGCCACGAAAGTACTTGGTCGTGACGATGGTCGAGGCGTTGACGCTCCAGAACTCGGGGAACTCGACACCGCGCTGCTCGAAGATCGTCTCGCCGGTCTTCCAGTTCTGCTGCACGACGTCACGCAGCTCCCAGGTCACCTCGTCGTACGGATGCACGCCGGGGGTGGTGAAGATGCGCTCGATCTGCACCCCCTTGGACTTCTTGGCGGCGGCCTTGCCGTTCGATGCCGACCGGGCAGTCTCGGTCATGTTGGTTCCTCTTTCGCTCTCAGGTGATGGTCGTGCTGGTGTGGTGTGTGCTGGGGTGGATGTCGCCGGCCTTTGCGGTCAGGACATCACGGGGCACTGACAGTGCTGGTGGGACTTGTCGGACTGCTGCCCGGCTCGATACCGGTGGCGTCGCGCTCGGCCCGCAGGATCGTGATGGCGGACTCGAAGTCCTCAAGGCTCTCGAAGCCCTGGTAGACGCTCGCGAACCGGAGGTAGGCCACCTCATCGAGCTCACGCAGCGGCTCGAGGACAGCCATGCCGACCTCGTGCGCGTCGACCTCGGCGCTCCCCATCGAGCGGATCGACTCCTCGACGCGCTGGGCAAGCAGGGCCAGGTCGTCCTCGGTCACGGGTCGGCCCTGGCAGGCCTTGCGGACACCGACGAGGACCTTGGCGCGGCTGAACGGCTCAGAGGCGCCGGAGCGCTTGAGCACGGACAGGCTCGTGGTCTCGGTGGTGGTGAAACGGCGGTTGCACGCGGGGCACTGGCGCCGACGACGAATCGAGGAGCCGTCGTCCGCGGTCCTGGAGTCGATGACGCGGGAGTCGGTGTGCCGGCAGTACGGGCAGTGCATCGGACCTCCTCGGGCCTCGCTGGGACGGGTCTGGGACCGGTGATTGTGGATAACTCGGTGGTCAGGCTGTGCGTAACCACCCTCACACTGTGGATGACCAGTGCACAAGATGTGGGCGAACTACATCGGTGTAACCACTAGATATAGGAATCTAATCCCTCAGGGCCTGACGTGGCAAGCAGGCGGCGGAGAAATTCTCGGCACTGGCGTGTCGCGGTAACGACACGCCGTGAATCTGCGAGCGGCGACCGCGCTGACAACGGGTTCGGCGCCGTCGTCACGGTCGTGACGACGGCGCCGCGGTCCGCAGTGAGGTGGTCTGCGAACCAACCTGAGTGGGGTCGAGACACCCAGGACACCGGAGGCGGACGATGCCGCGCGCTCAGTAGCCGGGGATGACGAGAACCTGTCCGGCCGTGACGTGGGTCGTGGCGAGGTTGTTCGCAAGCTGGATCCGGGCGACCGCCTCGGCGTTGAGAACCCCCGGCATCTCGGCTCGGGCGATCTCACTGAGAGTCTGACCGGGGCGCACCTCGACCGACCCGAGGGTGGCCGACTGTGCGCCCGCTCCCCCGACTCCGAGGAGCATCACGGCAGCGACCGCGAGGACGGAGAGGGTCAGGGCCAGGCGGAGCCATCGGGGCACGAGCATCCCCGCCGGACGCGCAGCGCGCCCTGGGGCAGAGCCGCCCTCGATGACAACGAGCTGCGGCCGACGGGCCGGGGCCGCGGCAGGACCGTAGGCGGGAAGGGTGTCCCATGCTGCTGCAGTCGACATTGGGTGGCTCCTTGCTCTCGGGTTCGATCGACTCGATCAAACAGGTGTTCGATCGAACATCTGTTCCATGTCTAGCACGTATGTTCGAGAAAAGACAAGACACGCTCGAACATATGTTTGGCACACGCGTTCGAAGCGGCATAGTCTGTGGTCACGACAACGAGCCAACCAGGGGCCACTGACAGACCTTCGCGAACGCACTCACAGCAGGACGCGACAGATCTGGCGGCAGCACTCGAACGGACTCGCCGGACGCGCTCAGCAGATCGGGAAGGACCAGGGATGACGACACCACGACGAGGACGCCCCCGCACGGCGGGTCGGCCGACCGAGCGCAATGTCCGCCGACAGATCGCCAACGCGACGAAGAACGCCTCGGCCGAGGACCCGACCGCCGACACCCCGGCACGCACTGACGAGCGGGCCTCGATCCACGAGCTGCCCGACCGCGAGGGCGACGGCGGCCTGACCGCTCGCCAGCGTCGCATCCTCGAGGTCATCCGCAACTCGATCGACCGGCGCGGCTATCCCCCGGCAGTCCGTGAGATCGGCGAGGCGGTCGGCCTCAACTCCCCCAGCTCGGTCGCGCACCAGCTCTCCCAGCTCGAGCGCAAGGGCTACATCCGCCGCGACCCGATGCGTCCGCGCGCTCTCGAGGTCGTCGACCCGGACGCGCCTGAGTCGGGTGGCTACCGAGGCCAGGACCCGCACGCTCGGGCGAGTGTCTCGAGCGCCGACCCCGACTCGGTCGTCGACGAGACCGGGATGCGCGACGACCGCCCGGAGGCCTCCTACGTCCCGGTGCTCGGTCAGATCGCAGCCGGTGTGCCCATAACGGCCGAGGAGGTGGTCGAGGACGTCTTCCCGCTCCCCCGACAGATCGTCGGCGAGGGCTCGCTGTTCCTGCTCAAGGTCCAGGGTGACTCGATGATCGATGCCGCCATCTGTGACGGCGACTGGGTCGTCGTCCGCCAGCAGCCGACCGCCGACAACGGTGACATCGTCGCCGCGATGCTCGACAACGAGGCGACGGTCAAGACATTCAAGCGCCGCGACGGCAAGGTGTGGCTCATGCCCCACAACCCCGCCTACGAGCCGATCGACGGCGACCACGCGACGATTCTCGGCAAGGTCACTGCGGTGCTGCGCCGGATCTGATCCGGTCGTCGTGACCGACCCCTGGGGGGTCAGTCGTCTCTGTCGCCGAGCCAGGCGAGCACCCGTGCCAGGTCCGCCTGCCACTCCTGGGCTGCCCCGGCCTCCGCCCACAGCTCGTGCAGCTCGTTGTCACCGGGCTGCATGGCCCGCCGCAGCGCCTTGCGCGCGGTCTCGATCAGTCCGTTGTCGAGCTGACTCTGCTCCACCTCGGCCAGCCACTCGGGGAGATAGGGCTCGTCCCGGGCAGCCTCCGGCCTCAGAACCGCACCGATGACGGCGGCGGCAGCGATGGCCTCGGTGAGGTCGGCCGTCTCGAGGTAGCCGCCGGAGAAGGCGACATGCTCGATCGGACGGGCCAGTGCCGCGGACCGGTCGTCGGACTCCTCGACCTCCTCGAGGAAGTCGAGGGCCTCGTCGTTCTCGAAGGGGCGGATTCCCCACGTTCCCATGTCGGTCCTTCCTCGCCGGCGGCCCTCGCCCGGTGCGCGGGACTCACCACCCACGCTAGCGAACCCCAGCGGGCGGCACACCCCCGGCACAATGGGTCTGTGAGCACCTCTCGTCGGGACATCTGGAACGAGCGCTACTCCGGCACCGACCGGGTCTGGAGCGCAACACCGAACAAGGACGTGGCCGCCATCGTCGGCGACCTCCCACCCGGCCGGGCTATCGATCTCGGCGCCGGCGAGGGCCGGCATGCGATCTGGCTCGCGGAGCGCGGGTGGACGGTCACCGCGGTCGACTACGCCGACGCCGGTCTCGACCGAGGACGGCGGGAGGCGACCGAACGGGGTGTGGCCGAGGCCATCACCTGGGTGGTCGAGGACGTGACCGAGTGGGAGCCGTCACCGGCTGAGAATGACACGGGCGCATACGATCTCGTCCTCATCGCCTTCCTCCACGTCCCCGAGGACGTGTTCACCCGTGCCCGCGAGTGGCTGGCGCCAGGAGGTCACCTCGTCGTCGTCGGGCATGCCCTGCGCAACCTCACCGACGGTCATGGCGGACCGCAGGACCCAACCCTGCTGCACTCACCGGAGCAGCTGCGACAGAAGGCCGCCGGACTCACCGTCCTGCGCGCCGAGGAGGTCGAGCGGGTCACCGACAGCGGCGAGCGCGCGATCGACGTCGTCCTCGTGGCGACTCGTTAGGCTCAGGTCCCGCCGGCTGCCGCGCTGTCGCGCACGAGGGGCGCTCAGCTGCCGGCCCGCACCCTCGCGGTGCGCAGGTACGGCAGGTGCTCCTCGACGTCGTCGAACCGCTCCCGGGCGTCCTCGGTGGAGACGGTCGGCGGGACGATGATCTTCTCGCCCTGGCGCCAGTCCACGGGGGTCGAGACGGCAGCGCGGTCGGTGGTCTGCAGTGCGTCGACGACCCGGAGGATCTCGTCGAAGTTGCGGCCGATGCTCTTGGGATAGGTCAGGGTGAGGCGGATCTTCTTGGCAGGGTCGATGATGAAGACCGAGCGGACCGAGGAGGTGTCACCCTCGCCCGGGTGGATCATGTCGTAGAGCTCGGCGACCGCCTTGTCCTGGTCCGCGATGATCGGGTAGGTCACGGTCGTCGAGCCGAAGGCCTCGATCTGGGGGCGCCAGGCGTGGTGGTCCTCCGCCGAGTCAACGGACAGTGCGATCGGCTTGACGCCACGGGCATCCCACTCGTTCTGCAGCTGGCCGACCCGGCCGAGCTCGGTCGTGCACACCGGCGTGAAGTCCGCCGGGTGGCTGAAGAGGACGACCCAGCTGTCGCCGGCCCAGTCGTGGAAGGACAGGTCGCCAATGGTCGAGGGAGCGGTGAAGTCGGGGGCGGTGTCGCCGAGGTGGAGTGCCATGGCTGCACTGTGCCACCGGCGACGGAAGGGACTCGACCGCGTCTTACTATTCGGAATAGTTTGGGCTGCGATAAGAGTTGATTATGCATCCAGAACGTTCACGAGGTCCCCGAGCGTGGCCGGCAGGTCGCCGTCAAGGCGTTCGGTCGCGAGGTCGTCGCCCCGGGCGAGGAGCCGGGTGACGATGACCACGGGTATGCCTCGCGCGGCTGCACGCCGCACGAACCGCAGTCCGCTCATGACCGCGAGGGAGCTGCCCAGGACAATGAGCGCCTCGGCGCGCTCCGTGAGCGCGAAGCACCGGTCGACGCGCGGCCTGGGAACCGACTCGCCGAAGAACACGACATCGGGTTTGAGAGTGTCCCGGCCGCAGACCAGGCACGTCGGCGTGATGAACCGCTCGACGTCGATCTGCTCGAGCGAGACGTCACCGTCCGGCCGGATCTCGGTACTCTCCACGACGAAGTCCGGATTGGCCTGACGCATCCGCTCATCGAGGCCCCACCGGCTGCTCCGGTCCCCGCAGGTGAGGCATACGACGTCGGCGAGGGCGCCGTGAAGCTCGGTGACCTCGCGTGTACCGGCGGCCTGGTGCAGGCCGTCGACGTTCTGGGTGATGACTGGTCCGAGGTGACCGGCTGCCTGGAGCCGGGTCACGGCCCGGTGACCGTCGTTGGGTGCGGCCTCGGTGAACCGCTGCCAGCCGACGAACGAACGGGCCCAGTAGCGCTGCCGGGCAGCGCTCGTCGCGACGAACTCGCCGTACTGCATCGGGGTCACCCGGCGACGTCCGTCCGGGCCCCGATAGTCGGGAATGCCGCTCGCCGTGCTCATCCCGGCCCCACTGAGGACGAGAGCCCGGCTGTCGCGGATCCGCGCGGCGACGCGGATCAGCTCGAGGGGCAGTACTCGCTCGGGGCCGGTAGCGGCGAGCATCGACATGAGGCCAGCCTATGTCGCGGGCCTCTCGGCTCCTTAGGTGCGCCGGTGCCCAGACACGCACCTAGACTCGCGGGGTGGATCTGCTGGATGTGGGGCTCGTCGTCGCCGGACTCGTGCTCCTCGTGGCCGGCGGTGAGGGGCTGGTCCGCGGCGCGTCGTCGATCGCGCACCGACTGGGGATGTCGCCTATCGTCGTCGGGCTGACGATCGTCGCGTTCGCGACCTCCTCCCCCGAGCTCGCGGTGTCCGTCGGCGCGGTGCTGCGTGACGAGCCCGAGATCGCCGTCGGAAACGTCGTCGGCAGCAACATCGCCAACGTGCTCCTCATCCTCGGGATCTCCGCCCTCATCCTCCCCCTGCTCGCCCGACGCCGACTGGTGAAGATCGACGTCCCGGTCATGGTCGCGCTCTCGATCCTGCTCCTCGTCCTGGCGCTCGACGGGCGGATCTCGACGGTCGACGGGGCGCTCCTGCTCGTCATCGTCCTTGCCCACATGGCCTGGTCCGTCTGGAGCGGTATGCGCGGGGGCACGGCTGAGCCCGCGGAGCCCGACGCTGCCGGAACGGCCGGCACGCAGGAGCGGGTCCTCGGCTGGCTCCCCGCCCTCGCCCTCGTCCTCGGCGGGGTCGGGCTGCTCGTACTCGGATCACAGTGGCTCGTCTCCGGAGCCTCTGATATCGCCCGCTCCCTCGGCCTGAGCAACCTCGTCATCGGACTGACCGTCGTGGCGATCGGCACCTCACTTCCCGAGCTGGCCGCATCGGTTGTCGCGGTGCGGCAGGGTGAGCGGGACCTCGCGGTCGGCAACATCGTCGGCAGCAACATCGTCAACATCGGGATCGTCCTCGGCCTGCCCGCCATCATCGCCGGCGGCGGCATCCCGGTTCCGTCCGCGGCCATCGCCCTCGACATCCCACTCATGATCGCGTCCGCGATCGCGCTGGCACCCATCGTGTTCACGGGGTTCCTCATCAAGCGCTGGGAGGGTGGGCTCTTCCTCGCCCTCTATGTCTCCTACGTCGTCTATCTCGTGCTGTGGGCGACCTCGCACTCAGCCCTCGAGGGGTTCACCCTCGTCATGTCGGTCTTCGTCCTACCGATCGTCGCGCTGACGTTTCTCCTGCTCGTCGCCTACGAGGTCGGCCTGCGCCGCGGTCGCACCCAGGGTGCCGCGCGGGTCAGAGCAGAGTGATCGCCTGGACGACGACGATCTTGACGACCATCGCGACCGGATAGACGAGGGCATACCCGAGGGAGACCCGCTGGTCGAACTCGGTCGCCGAGTTCGCGTTGGCCAGGATCGCCGGCTGGGTCTGGGAGCCCGCCATCATCCCGGCAACGCGTGGACCGCTCTGCTGCAGCATCTGGCGGGCACCGACGAAGAGGGCGGCCGCGTGCAGGGCGGTGAGGAGCAGTCCGACGAGGAGGATCTTCACGCCGAGCGGTGTGGAGACCGCGTCGATGAAGGCCGAGCCGGCCCGACCGCCGGCGTAGGCGAGGAAGAGGAGCAGACCGACCTGGGTGAGCGTCTCGGCGGCCTGGTGCGGAAGCGTCCACACGACCGAGCCACTGCGCTGGACCCGGCCGAGGATGAGGCCGACGATGAGCGGTCCTGCCGCCTGGCCGAGCTCGAGCGGGCCGAGGCCTGGGACGGCGAAGGGAACTGCTCCGAGGAGCAGGCCCAGAGCGAGGCCGATCGCGAGGCCGAGCGGGTTGATGTCGGAGGTGCTGTGCTCGCTGTCACCGAGATACTGCGCGACCTGGCGCATGTGCTCGCGGGGCGCGGCGACCCTGATGCGGTCACCGGCCTGGAGGATGAAGTCATCCGTGGCGAGGAAGTCCTGGTCGGCTCTGCGCACGCGGGTGGCCCGGGCTCCGAAGCGCTCATAGAGGTGCAGGTCGGCGACGCTACGGCCGAAGAACTTGTTCGAGGACAGCACGATCCGGCGGAAGTCGAGCTCGGTGCGGTCCAGCTCGAGGTGGACGTCACTGGACTGGCCGAGCTGCTTGGTGAGGTGGGCCAGGGCACGCTCCGGGCCGACCGCGTGGATCGTGTGGCCCGGCCGCAGGACGAGGTTGCCCTCCGCGATGCGCACCACGCCGTCATCGCCCACGTAGCGCGAGACGACGACCCGCCCGTAGGGGGTCATCGTCACCTCAGCGACGTTGAGGGCGTTGTCGCGGGTCACCTCGATCGTCGCTGTCCCGACCAGGGTCGGGGGCTTCTGGTCGTCGGGAGTCGGGTGCCGTTCCCCGCTGCGCAGGGCCAGGACCGCGGCACCGAGCATGAGGAGCACGCCACCCAGATAGCTGATCGAGTAGGCGACCGTCGGCTCGGGTGCGCCACCGAGCCGCAGGACGGCGGCGGCAAGGGCAGGGGTATTGGTCGTGGCGCCGGAGTAGACACCGGCAACGGTGCCGATGTCGAAGCCGAGGGCCTTGCCGAGCAGGACGGCGACCACACCCAGCCCGGCCAGGGTGAGGGCGACGAGGCTCACGGGCTTCAGGCCGTGGCGCAGGGAGGCGAAGAAGGACGGGCCTGCGGTGATGCCGATGGCATAGGCGAAGACCGCCAGACCGAAGGTGCCGATGATCTCGGGAAGGGCGAGCCGCTCGTCGTAGGCGGAGAACGCCAGGGCGGTGAAGAGGACAGCCGCTGGACCGAGTCCGAAGCGTCGGACCTTCAGCGCCCCCACCGCGGTGCCCACCGCGAGGATGACGAAGAGGAGCAGGAGCGGCCGCTCGACGAGAAGATCCACCACGTTCAGCCAGCGTACGCCTGACTCCGGTCAACGCGAAAAGCGCCGCGGGTCAGCCCGGGCTCGTTCAGCCGTGGACCTCGGCTGCCTCCACGAGGGCCTCAATCGTCGCAGCGACAGCCGGCACCCGGGCCAGGTCCGGGGTCGTCACCGCGAACACCTCCCGTCGCGAGGACTGGGTGAGCGGCAGGGCGACCACCTCGGGGTGGTGGGCCGAGCTGAGGATGAGGTCGGGGATGAGCGCCACCCCGAGTCCCTCGGCAACGAGTCCCTGGACCGCGACATAGTCCTCGGTCTCGAACGCGACGTCCGGGGTGAACCCGGCCTCGTGCGCCAGGTGGAGCAGGTGCCCCCGGCACTTCGGACAGCCGGCGATCCACGGCTCCTCCGCGAGCTCCTTGAGGTCGAGACTCTTCTCCCCCGCCAGCGGGTGCTGGGACGGGAGAGCAAGTCGGACCTCGTCATCGAGCAGCTTGGTGACCGACAGGGAGTCGAGGTCGTCCTGGATGTCGGAGAGGTCGAGCCCCTCCCAGGAGAAGGCGACGGCGAGGTCGCACTCCCCCGCCTTGAGGGCAGCGAGGGACTCGGGCGGCTCGGCCTCGTGGAAAGTGACGGACACGTCCGGATAGCGGCGCTTGACCAGCGCGAGGGCGTGCGGGACGACGGTTGCGGAAGAGCTGGGGAAGGCCATCAGCCGCACCCGCCCCGAGCGCAGCCCGGCGATGGCGGCAACCTCCTCCTCGGCAGCGTCGAGGGCGGCCAGGACAGTCCCGGCGTAGCGGGCGAGGACCTCACCGGCCTCGGTCAGGCGCACCGAACGGCCGAGCCGTTCGACGAGCACGGTCCCGGTGCGCTGCTCGAGGCGCCGGACCATCTGGGAGATCGCGGGCTGGGTGAAGCCGAGGGCGGCAGCAGCCGCGGTGAAGCTGCCCTCGTCCTGGATGGCCTTCATGACCCGCAGGCCGGCAGCGTCGATCATGCCGACAGTCTATAACCGGCCGTTATCGACCAGGGGCGCGTCGCATACAGATGATTTGGTGTGACGCGGGCTGGCCGTCCTGAGGCTCAGTGCGGGTTCTCGGCGAGGCGGCGCCGGATCTCGCGCCGGGCGATGACCATCTTGTGCACCTCGTCCGGTCCGTCGGCCAGGCGCAGGGTGCGCTGGCCGGCATACATCTGCGCCAGCGGGAAGTCCTGGGACACCCCGCCGCCGCCGTGCACCTGGATGGCCCGGTCGAGGACCTTGAGGGCAACGTTCGGGGCGACGACCTTGATCGCGGCGATCTCGGTGCGGGCACCCTTGTTGCCGACGGTGTCCATGAGCCAGGCGGCCTTCATGGTCAGCAGCCGGGCCATGTCGATCTCTATGCGGGCCTCGGCGATCCAGTCCTGGATGTTCGAACGCTGGGCAACCGGCTCGCCGAAGGTGACCCGGCGGGTGGCGCGGTCGATCATGAGGTCGAGGGCACGCTCGGCGGCCCCGATGGAGCGCATGCAGTGGTGGATGCGGCCCGGTCCGAGGCGGGCCTGGCTGATCATGAAGCCGTCCCCCTCCCCCGCGAGCAGAGCCGTCGCTGGCACCCGGACGTTGTCGAAGTCGACCTCGGCGTGACCCTCCCGGTCGGCATAGCCGAAGACGCTGAGGTTGCGCATGACGGTGACACCCGGGGTGTCGAGCGGGACGACCATCATCGACTGCTGGCGGTGCTTCTCGGCGTCGGGGTCGGTCTTGCCCATGGCGATGAGGACCTTGCAGTTCGGGTGCAGGGCGTTCGAGGTCCACCACTTGCGGCCGTTGAGGATGTACTCGTCACCGTCGCGGCGCATCGTCATCTCGATGTTCGTCGCGTCCGAGCTGGCCACCCGTGGCTCGGTCATCGCGAAGGCGCTCGCGATCTCGCCCGCGAGGAGCGGCTTGAGCCACTTCTCCTTGTGCTCATCGGTGCCGAAGTGGGTGAGGACCTCCATGTTGCCGGTGTCGGGGGCGTTGCAGTTGAACACCTCCGGCGCCCAGTGGACTCGGCCCATGATCTCGGCGAGCGGCGCATACTCCGCGTTCTTCAGACCGGGTCCCCACTGCGGGTCCGGGTGGAAGAGGTTCCACAGGCCCTCGTCCTTGGCCCGGGCCTTGAGGTCCTCGAGGATCTGCGGCTGGTGGTGCGGGTTGCCGGCCTCCTCGATCTGCTCGTCGTAGGTCGACTCGTTCGGATAGACGTGCTCGTCCATGAAGGCCTGCACGCGAGCCTGGTAGTCCTTGCAGCGGTCGGAGAGCTCGAAGTCCATGGCTCTCACCCTAGTTCCGCACAGCGACCGGTGGTCGGCTTGAACACGGTTCTCCCTGGGTCGTCGGTCACAATCGGGTCGGCGATCTCGGCCGCTCGGCCCGCCAACGGCTCTCCCCCGCCTCACCCGGGGCGAGCAGGGCGATGTCGCCATGCTGGTCCGTGCGGAGCACGACACTGCCCGCCAGGGCATAGAGCTCGAGATGGTTCTCTGTGGGATGGCCGAAGTCGTTGTCCCCGACGCTGACGACGGCAAGCGTGCCCGCCGTCCTGCGCAGCAGGGTCTCGTCGAGATTGCCACTTCCGTGATGCGGCGTCTTGACGAGGTGGACGTCGGCGGCGAACGCCTGCCAGAGGGGCTCGCGGCGCAGGGCCGTGAGAATGGCACGGCCCGACTCCCGCTCGATGTCACCGAGGAGCAGCGCGCGGACCGCGTCGACGCCCGAGCCGGACTCGACGGCGAGGACGATGCTGCTGTTGTTCGTCACGGATCCCGAGTGGATCGTCCGCAGCGGCCACCAGACGGTGGCGTGCACCGCCCCCCACGAGAGCCGGTCGCCTCCGCGCAGCTCATGCATGGGTATGCGCCGCTCGGCTGCCGCTCGCAGCACCGGCAGAGCGGACGGGTCGTCGCGCCCTACCGGAGGGACGAAGATCTCGTGGACCGGCCAGGAGCCGGTCACCGCGTCGACACCCGCCGTGTGGTCGAGGTCGAAGTGGGTGATGACGAGGGCGTCGATGTCGGTGACGCCCAGGCGGCGAAGACACTGCGGGACGGACTGGGCATCGGGACCGGTGTCGACGACGACGGCCCGGCCGCTGCCGGTCGCGATGACGATGCCGTCGCCCTGCCCGACGTCGCAGACGACGACCCGCCAGTCCTGCGGTGGCCACATGAGGGGACGGACCGGCCAGCTCGCGACGAGAAGGACGGCAAGGATCGCGGTGGCCCAGCCCGGTCTGGTGCGCGCCGCCCAGACGAGCCAGGGTCCGTGGAGCAGCAGGGCGAGGAAGATCCCGGCGAGGAGCAGTGCGCCAACCGCCCCCTCCGGCCACGGGATAGTCGCATGCGGCACCTGCGCACCCTGCCGACCGATCTGAGCGGTGAGCCACGCAGGCGGGGCACTCAGCCACGCTGTCCCCGACCCGAGGGTGACCGAGAACGAGGCGAGGAGCGTCGCGAGTGCGCCCGCGAGGGTCGCCGGAGCGACGAGCGGTGCCGCGAGGAGGTTGCAGACGACGGCGACGAGAGAGACGTGTCCCTGAAGGAGGACGACGACCGGCGCGGTCATGACGTGGGCGGCCACGGGGATGGCGAGCGCGTCGCCCACCGCCGGTGGCAGACGGCCTCGAATCCGGCGCGGGAAGGCTCGCATGATGGCTCGACCCCACGGTCGGGCGAAGAGAATGAGCCCGAGGGTGGCCAGGGTGGACAGGACGAATCCGTAGGACCGTGCGAGCCACGGGTCGAAGGCGAGGAGCACGATCATCGTCGCGGAGAGGGCTGGAAGCCCGGCAGCAGCACGGCCCCGCGAGAACGCGATGACCCCGACGGCGCCCATGAGCGCGGCCCGCATCACGCTGGGCTCCGGACGGGCCATGACCAGGAACACGACAATGACGGCGAGCCCGATCGGGACACGCCACCGGCGACGGACCGGGGTGAGGACGACGATCGCCATGACAGCCGTCAGGCAAATCGCGAGATTGCTCCCGGAAACCGCTGAAAGGTGTGTCATACCAGTGGTTTTCATGGCGTCGCTGAGATCGCTCGGTGTCAGGCTCGTGTCTCCGACGACGAGCGCCGGAACCAGTGCGCGGGCGTCGCGCGGGAGTGGGTCGACCGCGGTGCGGAGGCGTTCGCGAGCGTGGTCCGAGGCGGCCAGCACCACCGAGTCCCGCTCAGCGATCTGCGGTGGCCCCAGGGGGATGAGCAGCGCCCGCTCCGGTGAGCCTGGCCGGGCCTCGCGGAACCGCGCGGACACCGTGATCTCCTGGCGCCACTGGACCCGGCGCCACTGCTCGTCGCCGCGGATCAGCACCGGGGTCGAGACCTGACTGCGGTATCCCCGTGCATCGACCTCGGTGAGGCGGAACCTGACGAGCACCCGCTCTGGCATACCGTGACCGGCGACCGGGATCGGCTCGGCCAGCACGTGGCCCGTCACGGTGGCCACCGCACCGTCCCCGGCAAGACCCTCGACCGGACCAGCCGACTGTCGCCACGCCTGCTGGGCGCTCGTGATGAGGACCAGCGCGACAACCGCGAGTGTGAGAGCCGCCAGCGGCCGGCGCAGCAGGCGGGTGACGAGGGCGAGAGCGATGACAGCGACGAGCAGCCGGACCCAGGGCGCCCAGGTGTGCGCCCACACGCCGATCCCCCAGGCGACGACGGCTGGGATGAGCACCCGCAGATCGGCCCGCTTGTCCGAGATGGAGCCGACCGCGGAATGCACGTCGCGGGGCTGGTCAGCCACGGCCAGACCTCGCACGGCGGTCACGGCCCGACGCTGACCTTGTCCCGCAGCCGGGCGAGCATCGCCTCGCCGATCCCCGAGACCTCCGCGAGCTCGTCGACACTGGTGAACTGGCCGTGCTCGGTGCGCCAGGCGAGGATCCGCTCAGCGAGCACGGGACCCACGCCCGGCAGCATGTCGAGTGCCTGCTCGTCCGCCGTGTTGAGGTCGATGACTCCCCCGGGTGCTGGGTCCGCGCCACCTCCCCCGCCCCTGGCGGCGGCGGGTGGCAGCTCGCCGGGCAGCGGCACATAGACCTGCTCCCCGTCGACGACCGGCCGGGCGAGGTTGACGGCGGTCAGGTCCGCTTCGTCGGAGGGACCTCCGGCAGACTCAAGGGCATCGATCACTCGTGAGCCCGGGGCGAGCCGGACGATCCCTGGGCGCCGGACCTGGCCGGCGACGTGCGCGATGAGGACCGGCTCCTCGGTCGGGTCCGACCATTCTGCTGCGAGAGAGACCGGACCGGGCTGACGTGCAGAGCTGTTTTCGTCGGCGACCTGGGGCCGTTCCTCGGCGCTGATGATCTCCGGCCGGCTCTCCCGCACCGCCCAGGCGAGCCGCAGTCCGCCGATGAGCGCGACGACGAGCACGACGGCGAGGACGGACAGCGCAGCCGAGCGGGACACCCGCCGGCGACCCTGCTCGAGGCGCTCGGGCACTGTGATGACCCGCGGACGTAGGCGTGCGGCCCGGTGCCTCCCGGCACGCTCGTGGGCGCGCCGCACCCACTCCAGCGGGTCCCCGTCGTCCGGACGGGTCGCAGCCCCGAGCCTCGCACGCACCTCGCTACCGGAATCGGTGTGAGGTGACGGATCGGACACACCGTCGACGTTAGAAACGACGTCCGAGTCGGACCATCGACGTCACAGGGCTGTGGACGACACTCCCGATCGAGAGGCGCCGTCCACAGCAGGTCCAGTGATCAGAACGGTACGACGTTGACCAGCTTGGGAGCTCGCACGATGACCGTGCGCACCCCACCGGCGGCCTCCTCGGCGATCCGGGGAACGGCCAGTGCCTGCTCGCGCAGGTCGTCCTCGGAGATGTCCGCGGGCACCTCGATGCGGGCCCGCACCTTGCCCTTGACCTGGATGACGCACGTGACCGTGTCCTCGACCAGATAGGCCGGGTCGGCGACCGGGAACGCCTCGTAGGCCAGCGACTCGGCATGACCGAGTCGGGACCACAGCTCCTCACTGATGTGCGGAGCCAGCGGCGCCGTCATGAGGATCAGTGCCTCGACCGCGGACCGCGGTGCACCGCCCTCGGCCTTGGTCAGCGCGTTGTTCAGCTCGGTCAGCCGGGCGATGGCCGTGTTGAAGGACAGCGAGGCGTAGTCGCCGCGCACCGCGTCGACGGTGCGGTGCACGACCCGCAGCAGGTCCTCGGACGGGGCGTCCTCGGAGATGACCAGCGCACCGGTCTCCTCGTCGACGACGTTGCGCCACAGGCGTTGCAGGAACCGCTGGGAGCCGACGACCGCCCGGGTCTCCCACGGCTTGGACGCCTCCAGCGGGCCCATGCCCATCTCGTACAGGCGCAGCGTGTCCGCGCCGTAGGCGACATACATGTCGTCCGGGCTGATCATGTTCTTCAGCGACTTGCCGACCTTGCCGAACTCGCGGTTGACCGGCTCGCCGTTCCAGGTGAACACGGGCTGTCCGTCCGCGCCGACACCCTCGACGACCTCGCTCGCCTCGACGTACTGGCCACGTGCGTCGGTGAACGCGGGCGCCTGGATGTAGCCCTGGCTGAAGTACTTGCGGAACGGCTCCTCGCTGGACAGGTAGCCCAGGTCGTGCAGCACCTTGTGCCAGAAGCGGGCATACAGCAGGTGCAGCACGGCGTGCTCGACACCGCCGATGTACAGCGCGACGCCACCGGGGTCGGCAGCGCCCTCCGGCGCCCCGGCAACCGTCTCCGGCCGCGGACCGATCCAGTACTCCTCGTTGGCCCGGTCGACGACGGCGTCGTCGTTCTCCGGGTCCAGGTACCGCAGGTAGTACCAGCACGACCCGGCCCAGTTCGGCATGGTGTTGGTCTCGCGACGGAACCGGCGGGTGCCGCGTCCGTCTCCCAGGTCCAGGTCGACCTCGACCCACTCGCTCGCCCGGGCCAACGGAGCCTCCGGCTCACTGCTGTTGTCCTCCGGGTCGAAGGTCTTCGGCGCGTAGTCCGGCACCTCCGGCAGCTCCAGCGGCAGCATCGACTCGGGCAGAGCGTGCGCGACCCCGTCCTCGTCGAAGACGATCGGGAACGGCTCGCCCCAGTAGCGCTGCCGGCTGAACAGCCAGTCGCGCAGCTTGTAGTTCACCGTCGCCTCGCCGGCACCGGTCTGCACCAGGTAGGCGGTGATCCGCTCCTTCGCCTCCGCCACGGTCATCCCGTCCAGGCTCAGCGCATCACTCGAGGAGTTGATGACCGCGCCGTCGCCGCCCCAGGCCGACGCTCCGTCGTGGCCCTCACCGGGCTGGACGGTGTAGATGACCGGCAGGTCGAAGGCCTGCGCGAACTCGTAGTCGCGCTGGTCGCCGCCGGGCACTGCCATGATCGCGCCGGTGCCGTACCCCATCAGGACGTAGTCGGCGATGAAGACCGGGATCCGTTCTCCGTTCACGGGATTGACCGCATACCCGCCGGTGAACACACCGGTCTTGTCCTTGGTCTCGGCCTGCCGCTCGATGTCGCTCTTGCGGGACGCAGCAGTGCGGTATGCGTCGACCGCCTCACGCGGCGAGCCCGCCCCGCCGGTCCAGGCGTCCTTGGTCCCCTCGGGCCACGCGTCGGTCACCAGGTCGTCGACGATCGGGTGCTCCGGGGAGACGACCATGAAGGTCGCGCCGAACAGGGTGTCCGGGCGGGTGGTGAAGACCTCGATCTTCTCGGCGTCCTCAGCGGCGCCGTCGACGGCGAAGGCGACCCGGGCACCGTGACTGCGCCCGATCCAGTTGCGCTGCATGATCTTGACCTTCTCGGGCCAGTCGACCCGGTCCAGGTCGTCGGCCAGCCGGTCGGCGTAGGCGGTGATCCGCATCATCCACTGGCGCAGGTTCTTCTTGAACACCGGGAAGTTGCCGCGCTCGGAGCGGCCCTCGTTCGTGACCTCCTCGTTGGACAGCACGGTTCCCAGGCCGGGGGCCCAGTTGACCGGCGCCTTGGAGGTGTAGGCCAGGCGGTGCTCGTCCAGGACCGCCGCCTGCTCGACGTCACTCAGCTCGGCCCAGGGGCGGCCGTCCGGGGTGGACCGCCGGCCGCTCGCATACAGATCCACCAGCTCGCTGATCGGGCGGGCCCGGCCGCGTCCGCCGCCCGGACGCTCGGCCTCGGTGTCGTACCAGGAGTTGTAGATCTGGACGAAGATCCACTGGGTCCACCGGTAGTAGTCCGGGTCGATCGTGCGGATCGCGCGCCGGTCGTCGTAGGACATGCCCAGTCGCCGCAGCTGGGCGGCCATGACCTCGATGTTGTCCAGCGTCGTCTTGCGCGGGTGCTGGCCGGTCTGGACGGCGTACTGCTCGGCGGGCAGGCCGAATGCGTCGTAGCCCAGGGAGTACAGGACGTTCTTGCCCAGCATCCGGTTGTAGCGGGCGGTGACGTCGGTGGCGATGTAGCCCAGCGGGTGGCCGATGTGCAGGCCCTTGCCGCTCGGGTAGGGGAACATGTCGAGGACGAACACGGCACCGTCGTGCTCGGCGACCGCGGCCGGGTCGGCCCACGGGCCCGCAGGGTTCGGCGCCCGGAAGAGCTGCTGCTCCTCCCACCGGTCCTGCCAGGCGGTCTCGATCTGACCGGCCAGCTCAGCGGTGTAGCGATGCGGAGTCTCGTTCATCTGTCCTGTCCTTGCGTCCGATGCTTGCGTGCCTGCCCAACAAAAAACCCCCCGTGCAGGAGGGTTTGCCGCGATGACTGTGGTGCGTGTCAGCGCGGCTCGAGGAGAAGCAGCGAGCGGCTCATGCGCTCTAGATTAGCGCAGTCACCGCGCAAGCCGTAGCACGTCCCTCGCCGCTGACGGACCTGTGCCTCACGGGAGCGCGGACAGGACGCCGAGGACGATGAGCAGCTGTCCGAGGTGGTACGTGACCATGACTGCGAGGTCGCCGAGCCGCCGGCGCTCGACGAACCGGTTCACCGCGAGCACCGTGTCGCTCACCATGAAGGTCGTCGCGCCGAGCCCGATGAGCCAGTGCCCGGTCATCCAGGCCAGGACGACCATGGCACCGATGACGAGGGTGTATGCGGTGACCGCCCCGGCGAGCCCGACTCCCCCATCCCGGTGCGCGGCTGGGACGACGCGGACGATCCATGGAGCCGCCGCGATGAGCGTCATGACCCCGATCAGACCCCAGGCCGGCTCGGCCAGGCCGAGGACGACGAACGTCGCGACATAGGCGATGTGCCCCAGCAGGAAGCTGCTCAGTCCGGCGAGGAAGGCCTTCTCACCATCGCCGAGGAGGAAGACGTCGCCGGCCAGGCACAGGACGAGGCCGAGGAGGAGCCAGCGACCGGCAGTCTCGTCGCCCGCACCCCCGATGAGCGCGATCCCAATGAGGGCAATCAGGGTGAGCGGCTTGGCCACCACCATGACCCGGTAGTTCCGCACCACGACGGCCCACCAGTTCGCGAGGGCGGCCAGGGCGAAAAGGGTGCCGACGACGGCATACAGGGTGGTTGGGCTCACCGGGCGGATTCTGCCAGGGACGCGACCTGCTCCGCGAGGAAGGGTCCGAACCAGATGCTGTCGTTGTGGCCGGTGCCCGGCAGAGCAATGACGTCGTGGAGGTTGACGGCGGCATCGGCGACGTGGCGGCTCTGGGTGGGCGGGATGATCTCGTCGGCCTCGCCGTAGAGGACGGTCGTCGGACTCGTCACGAGCGGCATGCGCGAGATCGTGTCGAAGTGGTCCCGCATGACCCACCCGAGCGGGACCCGGTAGGCGGCGCGGGCGACGTCCGGCAAGGAGGTGTAGGGCGAGCGGAGCAGCAGGCCGGCCGGCTCGGCGTGCAGCGCGAGCCGGACCGCGACGCCGGTGCCGATCGACTCACCGACATAGATCGTGCGATCAGGCGGGAACCCGTTCGCCGAGAGGTATGCGAGCGCCGCCTCCGCGTCTGTGGCCAGGCCGTCCTCGCTCGGGCTGCCGGGATTGCCACCGTAGCCGCGGTAGTCGACAAGCAGGACTGTGAAGCCCTCCCGTGCGAGCGCCTGGCCCACGTCGAGACGGCCGGCCCGGTTGCCGCCGTTCCCCGGTAGATAGAGCACGGCGGTGTCCCGGTCGGCACCGGTGGGAGCGAGTAGCCAGGCGCCGAGCTCGAGACCGTCACTCGTCGTCAGGGTGACGTCCGTGCCGTTCTCGACAAGGGCAGCAGCCTCGCCCGGATCGATGCGATCAGGGAAGAAGATCATGCTCCGTTGAAGCGACCAGACCAGGCCACCGATCACGGCCACCACCCCCAGGATGCCGAGAACCCACCGCATGGCTCCATTGTCGCCTGGGTCATCTGTCGTTCGGGCCGGGGCGCTCCCAGCTCTCGACACCACCGGGGACGACGTCGAACACCGGATGCGGTGTAGGGACCGATCCCCGCCACCGCGCCTCGTCGTCCGGGCTCCGGCGGGCGAGCTTCTCACCGAGGTGGGCCCACTCGTAGTCGAGCTGGCCGCGGGTAACGGGGATCCGGGTGTCGACCTCCCGACCGCCGAGGATCTTGTCCGCGTCGAAGCGGTAGCCCCGACGCGTCGCCTCCTGGTGGAGCCCGTCCAGATAGGCACCGACCAGGTCGAGCGGCTCCGAGCTGTCCCGGAACCGAAGCAGTTGCGGGTGGTTGCGGTACCCCTCGGTGCGACCCGCGAGCACCGCTTGGGCGAGCAGCGCCTCGCGCCATCCCGCGACGAGCCCGGCCCGGTCCAGGTGGACAGGGTGAAGAGACCAGAGACGCACAGCGGTCTCCTCTCTCCCTGAAATGCAAGAAACCCGGCCAACGGGCCGGGTCCTTACGATTGGGTGGAGCTGAGGGGATTCGAACCCCTGACCCCCTCCATGCCATGGAGGTGCGCTACCAACTGCGCCACAGCCCCGTTCTCGGGCGTTGCATTTCGCAACCCCGGAAGTATCGCTGATCCGGTCGCGGTTCTCCAAATCGGGTTCAGGCGCGACGCTCGTCGTTGGGTGCGTCCCCCTGCGCGTGCTCGAGGACCGGCGCCCTCAGGTTCCAGCCCTGCAGACGCCACGCCGATCCGCCGACGACCGGGAAGTCCGGCGGGGCCGGCAGAGACGACTCCGCCAGCTCAGCCCAGTGACAGTTGCCGAAGCCTCCGAACAGGTGCCACATGCGAGGGGTGTCGAGTCCGAGGAGGGCCCCGACCATGGTCCGCGCGGCGATCCCGTGGGTGGCGATGACAGCAGTACGGCCGGGATCGAGCCGGGCGATGATGTCCTCGAGCGCGGGCACGACCCGGTCGCGAAGGTCGGTGAGGGACTCCCCTGTGACGCCGCGCTTGAAGTCCTCGCCGCGCAGGTGACGCTCCCGGTCCTCGGGGTAGCGTTCCTGGACGAGTATCCCTGGCATACCTGTCCATTCACCCACTGCGAGCTCTCGGAGCCGGTCGTCGTAGCTGACCGGACAGCCGGCCGCAGCGCCGATGATGTCACCGGTCTCGGCGGCACGCAGGAGGTCGGAGGCGACGACGAAAGCGGGCGAGGACAGCGCCAGCACCATCGCCGCTGACTCTGCCTGCCGCACGCCTGGGCCGGTCAGGGGCGAGTCGTACTGGCCCTGCCAGATGCCCTGCCGGTTGGCTTCGGACTCACCGTGCCGGACGATGAGCAGACGCCGGACCGTGTCCGCCACCGGATCAGCCCTCCGCAGCGTCGCTGTCGCCCGGGCGGACAGGGACTCCGAGATCGATCGACGGGCAGTCCCGCCACAGCCGCTCGAGCTCGTAGAAGGCCGCTTCCTCCTCGTGCTGGACGTGGACGACGATGTCGCCGAAGTCGATGAGCACCCAGCGCGCCTCCCGGTCCCCCTCGCGTCGCACCGGCTTGGCGCCGAGGTCGCGCAGGTCGTCCTCGACCGCCTCGACGATGGCACCGATCTGGCGCTCGGAGGCGGCGACGATGATGACGAAGATGTCGGTCAGCGCCAGCTGGTCCGAGACATCGATGCCCTGGACGGAATCGGCGAGCTTGTCGGCGGCGGCCTTGGCAGCTGCCCTCGCGAGCTCGAGTGAACGCTCAGTCGCGGTCACGCTTCTCCTTCTGTGGTGGGTTCGTTGGCCGGGGCCTCCCGCGGAGGCTCATCGACCCGGTACAGACGATGCTTGTTGATGTACTGGACGACACCGTCCGGCACGAGGTACCAGACGGGCTCCCCCTCGGCGACCCTGGCCCGGCAGTCCGTCGAGCTGATCGCCATGGCCGGGACCTCCTGGAGAGTGACCTTGTCCGCGGGCAGGCCCGCCTCGGAGAGCTGGTATCCGGGGCGGGTCACGCCGACGAAGTGCGCGAGGCCGAACAGCTCCTCGGCGTCCTTCCAGGACAGGATCTGCTCGAGAGCGTCGGCGCCGGTGATGAAGAACAGCTCGGCGTCGGGCCGGGCAGCCCGCAGGTCACGCAGCGTGTCGATCGTGTAGGTGTCACCGGAGCGCTCGATGTCGACCCGCGAGGTCATGAACCGCGGGTTCGAGGCGGTCGCGATGACCGTCATCAGATAGCGGTGCTCAGCCGGGGAGACACCTGATTTCCGATAGGGCTGACCGGTCGGGACGAACACGACCTCATCGAGGTCGAGCAGGGACTGGACCTCGCTGGCCGCCACGAGGTGCCCGTGGTGGATGGGGTCGAACGTGCCGCCCATGACCCCGAGCCGGAGTCGACGGGCGGGCCGCTCGCCGGGAGCGTCAGTTGTGCTTGATGTTGCCAGGGTGGGTCCCGTGGAACGGATGAGCCACGTCGTCACCCTCGCGGGCCCACTTCTGGGCGGTGCCACGGAAGGCCCAGGTCAGCGCGAGGCCGGACATGAGCAGCGCGAAGGCGATGAGTCCGAACAGGATGGGCGGCATCGGCAGCTCACGGACAACCTCGGCGGAGGAGGCGAGGACACCGGAGAGCACGGTGAGAACTGTCGTCGACATGCCGCCCAGCCTACAAGCATGAGTGGCCTCCTGTGCGCAGGCCCGAGCCACCGACCATGACCGACCGACATCAACCGTTCGTCGTAGGCGACACGCCGCGTTGTCCACGACTTCTGTCCACACCCGTGTGCACAAGCTGAGGTCCAGACTCAGTTCGGTGTGGATAGCGGCGTGGACGAAAAATGGGGTCGGCGCTGAGGTTGCCTCAGGTCCTGAGGGCGACTACACAAGGAGTGGCACTGCTTCACATCGGGTCGCTCGACCCACTGGGAAGAACAGGAACGACCGGAAAACGAGACCCCCGCCGCCCCGCTGGACCAGCCCCCTGCGCTTCCTCGGGTCGAGCCGCGAGCGACGTCGCGGTGGGGCCACGAGACCGGCCGGCCTGGTGCCGCGGATCAAGCCAGTCCCCGGGCTGAGCAGAAGTCCCCACCGTCGCAGTGGATCGGAGGCCCTCGAACTCATACTTCGAGGGCCTCATCCATTGCGGGAAGGACCCCGCCCGCAAGACGCGCCGATCAGCCGCGGATCTGGCCGTCGCCCTCGACAACCCACTTGGTCGTCGTCAGCTCCGGCAGCGCCATCGGACCACGGGCGTGCAACTTCTGGGTGGAGATGCCGATCTCGGCGCCGAAGCCGAACTCACCACCGTCGGTGAACCGCGTGGAGGCGTTGACCATGACCGCCGCGGCGTCCACCTCGGCGACGAATCGCCGTGCGGCCGCACGGTCCTCGGTGACGATGGCCTCGGTGTGGCCCGTGCCGAACCGGTCGATGTGCGCGATCGCGTCGTCGAGGCTGTCGACCACCGCGACGCTCATCTCGAGACCGTGGAACTCCTCGGCGAAGTCGGCATCGGTGGCCTCGCGATAGGGCAGGTCCGAGGACCGCGCCACCGGACCAACCCGTGGGGCGACGGCCAGTGCAACACCCTTGCTGTGCAGGGCCTCCAGCGCCCGCGGAAGGAACGATCCGGCCAGGTCAGCGTGAACGAGCAGTGACTCCGCCGCGTTGCAGACGCTCGGGCGCTGGGTCTTGGAGTTGACGACGATGGCCAGGGCCTTGTCCTGGTCGGCGGCCGCGTCGACATAGACGTGGCAGTTGCCGATCCCCGTCTCGATGACCGGCACCGTCGACTCGGTGACGACGGTCTGGATCAGGTCTGCTCCCCCGCGTGGAATGAGCAGGTCGACCAGCCCCCGGGCCGTCATGAGAGCGCGCACGGCGTCGTGGCCGCCATCGAGAAGGGAGACAGCGTCCGCCGGCAGCCCCTGCTCCTGAAGTGAAGAGCGCAGCACCCGCACGAGCGCGCGGTTCGTGCTCGCTGCGGCGGAGCCGCCCCGGAGGATGACCGCATTGCCGCTCTTGAGTCCGAGGCCGGCTGCGTCCACGGTGACGTTGGGGCGCGCCTCATAGATCATGCCGACGACACCCATGGGGACCCGCACCTGCCGGATCTGCAGGCCGTTGGCCAGGGTCGAGCCGCGGACGATCTCACCGACCGGGTCGGGCAGTGCGGCGACGTCACGCAGGGCCTGGGCGACAGCCGCGACGCGGGCATCATCGAGGCGGAGCCGGTCGAGCAGGCTCTCGGGCATGCCGCCCTCACGTCCGCGGACGAGGTCCTCCTCGTTGGCGGCGACGATGTCGGGGGTGGCAGCCTCGACAGCGTCGGCGAGCGAGCGCAGCGCGGAGTCCTTCTCCGCGCGGGAGAGCAGGGCGAGGACGCGGGAGGCTGCCCGTGCAGCCGTCGCCAGCCGGCGGACCTGGTCGTGGCCCTCGGAGCTGGCGCCGCGGCGCCCCGCGAGGGTGTCAGCGGAAGTCGTCATACCCTCATCGTAGGGAGGTGAGCCGATCTGCCCAGCGGCTGTCCGCATACCGCTCCGCTGCGATCCATCCCCGACGGGTGAATGGAGGTGAGAGAATGACCCGGTGACATCGACCATCCTGTCCGTCCAGTCCTCCGTCGCCTACGGCCACGTCGGCAACAGCGCGGCCGTCTTCCCCCTCCAGCGTCTCGGCGTCGAGGTCTGGCCGGTCTACACGGTGCACTTCTCCAACCACACCGGCTACGGTGCGTGGCGCGGTCCGCTCCTGGCCGCCGAGGACGTACGGGACGTCATCACCGGTATCGAGGAGCGGGGCGCGATGCCCGAGATCGACGCGGTGCTCTCCGGCTATCAGGGCGGCACCCAGATCGGCGACGTCATCCTCGACGCAGTGGCTCGGGTCAAGGAGGCCAACCCCGAGGCGATCTATGCGTGCGACCCGGTCATGGGCAACGCCAAGTCTGGCTGCTTCGTCCACCCGGACATCCCGATCCTCCTGCGCGAGCGGGTGGTCCCGAAGGCCGATCTCATCACCCCGAACCAGTTCGAGCTCGGCTTCCTCACCGAGACCGACCCCGCCGACCTCGAGACCACGCTCGCCTCGGTCGACAAGGCCCGCGAGATGGGCCCCTCGACCGTGCTCGTCACCTCGGTGCTGCGCCCGGACCGTCCGCAGAACACCATCGAGATGCTCGCTGTCCACGGTGACGGCGCGTGGATCGTCCAGACCCCGCACCTGCCGCTCAAGGCCAACGGCTCGGGCGACGTCACCGCGGCACTGTTCACGGCCCACCTGCTCGAGACCGGCGATGCCGCCGTCGCGCTCGCCCGGACGGTGTCCAGCGTCTTCGACCTGCTCCAGACCACTCTCGACTCCGGCCGACGCGAGCTCCAGCTCGTCCAGAGCCAGGAGGCCATCGCCCACCCGCAGATGCAGTTCGAGGTCACCCGGGTCCGCTGACGTCCGCGCAATCTCGATTGCAGTCGGGCGGGGCCGGCTGGCACCGTGGGGAACATGCAGCTCGTCGTGATCTTCGGGCCACCGGCCGTCGGCAAGATGACGGTCGGTCGGGCCCTCGCGGGCCGCAGCGGGTTCCGGCTGTTTCACAACCATGCCCTCATCGAGCCTCTCCTCGAGGTCTTCGACTACGGGACGCCCCCGTTCAACCGGCTCCTGGAGTCCACCCGTCAACGCGTCGTGGAGGAGGCGGCCCAGGTAGGCCAGGACCTCATCCTCACGTATGTCTGGGGACTGGAGTCCCAGGCCGATGCCGACGAGCTGACCCGCCAGATCACGGCCTATGTCGACCGCGGCGCCACGGTCAGCTTCGTGGAGCTCACCGCCGATCTCGACAGCCGCCTCGCGCGCAATCGGACCCCGCTCCGCCTCGCGGAGAAGCGCTCCAAGCGTGACATCGAGTGGTCCGACGCCAATGTCCGTGAGATGGAGCGATTCGTCATGAACACGCAGGACCGCTCGCGTGGCACCGACCTGCCCGGGCTGGCCCTCCTGCAGGCTCACCGTCATCTGCACATCGACAACACCGAGCTGTCCGCTGACGAGACCGCAGAGCTGATTCTCCGCTGGCTGGGCGGAGACGACGGGCCTGACGCATGACGACCGTCTACCGAGTCTTCCCCGACTACTCCGCCGACCCCGTGTGGGCGGTCGACGGCATGGTCGATCTGGACGAGCTGCCCATCACCGATGACCTGCGCGACCGCCTGCGCGCCTGGAACGCCGAGTGGGAGGAGCTCGTCGGCGTGCGCACCGGGCGCTTCCGCATCATCGACAAGGACGGACACCGCCGCTGGAAGCAGTCAGGTCGCTATCTCGCCCGCAACCTGGAGCGAGAGCTGGGGCCGGGTGTGGAGATCCAGTACCAGCCCTGAGACTCGCGGGACGTTCAGCTCCCCGCGCTCACGCCTCCGCGAGGAATTCCTCACCAAGCGCAACGACATCGCGATCGCGATGGAAGCCGCGAGCAACGACAAGGGAGGCCAGGCGCCGTACCTCGTCCGCCTCACCCGGCCGGAGCACCGGGCGCAGGGACCGCAGGTCCATGGCGTCCTGTGGCCTGTTCACATCGTCCCGGGCCAGGAGCTTCAGCACCACGAGGTGCGGGGTACGTGCCACGGGAATCGTCAGGTCTGGGAGGACCTTGAGGGCTTCTGCTGCGGCGACCACCTCGTCCTCGATGCCCGATGAGGCGAACAGGAGGTCCACCAGAACACCACCGATGACGGGTGAGTGGAGACGAAGGGTTGCCAGCCGGCCGGTCCGCTCGTGCTCGACGACCGCGTTCACGACATAGCCTCGTTGAACCAGCGCAGCGGCAAGGGCTTCCGCGCCTGCGTCATCCTCGACCAGGGCGCAGACGTCGACGTCCCTGGTGAAGCGAGGCTCTGCCCGAGCAGACACGGCAAACCCACCGATGAGAGCCCACCGAGCATCAAGATCGGAGAGGTCCGCGGCCAGCCTGCGCAGCGACTCGCTCAGCGCCGTCGTCATCGCGACCCGGACGGGATGACCCGGTCAGATCGTGGTCCCGGGTAGTCACCGAACGGAGCATCAGGGCGGTCCGCCCGCCAACGAGCGATCGCGGCCTGCACATCAGCGTCAGTCCAGTCGGGATGCTCCCTGCATAGACGGGCTCTCACCATCTGCTCCCCCAGGTCAGCCATCTCCAGGGCGATCCGAAGACGCTCCTCGGGGGTGCTGACTGACATGCCGACCAGCGTACGCGAGGCACGACGGAACGCTTGGGACCGAATCGGCGCGGCAATGGCCACCTCCAGCCCTGCCTGCGGGTTGGAGGTGGCTACGTCAGAGGACGACCAGGTCGTCGCGGTGGACGACCTCCCGCTCGTAGTGCGGCCCGAGCTCACGGGCCAGCTCGCGGGTGGAGCGACCGAGGAGGCGCGGTAGCTCCGTGGAGCTGAAGTTCACCAGGCCGCGGGCCACGATCTGCCCGGAGATCGTCACGAGGTCGACGGGATCCCCCTCGGCGAACCGGCCGCAGACCTCCGTGATCCCGGCAGGCAGGAGCGACTTCTTGCGCTCGGTGACCGCAGCGACCGCGCCATCGTCGAGGACGAGCTGTCCGCGGGCGGTTGTGGCGTGCGCGAGCCACCGCTTCCTGGAGGCGTGCGTGGCAGCAGAGGGCGCGAAGGCGGTCCCGACGTGGTGACCCGAGAGCGCGCGCTTGGCGTCCTGGAGCCGGGTGAGAACGGTGGGGACGCCGGCCGCACCGGCGATGCCGGCGGCCTCGACCTTGGTCACCATGCCGCCGGACCCGACCGCGGAGCCGGTGCCGCCTATGTCGATGGCGGCCAGCTCCTGGGGTGAGCCGACGAAGCGCACCCGCTGGGCACCCGGCTCCGACGGCGGACCGTCATAGAGGCCGTCGACGTCGGTGAGGAGCACGAGCCCGTCCGCGCCGACGAGATCGGCGACGAGGGCCGCGAGACGGTCGTTGTCGCCGAACTTGATCTCGTGGGTGGCGACCGTGTCGTTCTCGTTGACGATGGGGACGATGCCCAGCTCGAGGAGACGCTCGAGCGTGCGCCGAGCATTGATGTAGTGCGTCCGCCGGGTCACATCATCCGCGGTGAGGAGGACCTGACCGACGGTGAGGTCGTGGGTGGCGAAGCGCTGCTGGTAGGCGGCGACGAGCGCCCCCTGGCCGACAGAGGCGGCGGCCTGCTGGGTTGCGAGGTCCCTGGGCCTGCGGATGAGACCCAGCGGCCCCATCCCGGCAGCGATCGCACCGGAGGAGACGAGCACGACCTGCTGACCCGCCAGCCGGCGAGCGGCGAGCACGTCGACGAGCGCACTGAGCGCCTCGGGGTCGAGCTGCCCACCGGCCACAGAGGTCAGGGACGAGGAACCGACCTTGACGACGATCCGGTGTCCGGCCGCCACGGCTCCGCGGACCTCGGCCTCGAGCTCACTCGTCATCGACGTCCGCCCAGTGCCCGGCGCGGCGCTCGGCGGCGAGCTCGTCGCGGGCAACGGTCTGAGCGTCCTTGCGGGAGTGGAACTCCTCGCGCTTCTCCGCCCGGGTCTTGCGGCCGAAGTCCTCGAGGCGCAGGTCCGTGCCGCGCGGTCCGGTGAGGTGCTCGGCGCCGCTCATCATCGTCGGCTCCCAGTCGAAGACCACGGAGTTCTCCGCCGGACCGATGAGCACGGTCGAGCCGGCGACCGCCCCGGCCTTGAACAACGCGTCCTCGACACCGAGGCGCTGGAGCCGGTCGGCGAGGTAGCCGACGGCCTCGTCGTTGCTGAAGTCGGTCTGTCGTACCCAACGGGTGGGCCGCTCACCGACGATCCGGAAGACCTCGCCGTCGGCGGTGTTCTCGCGCACGACTGTGAAGCCACTGTCGTCGACCGCGGTAGGTCGCAGCACGATCCGCTCGGGCACGACCTCGCCGATCTCCTCACGGGCCTCCGCGACGTGCCGGGCAAGGGAGAAGGTCAGCTCTTTGAGCCCGGTCCGGGCCACCGCGGAGACGATGTGCACCTCCAGCCCTCGTGCCTCGAGGTCGGGACGCACCATCTCGGCGAGCTCCCGGGCATCCGGGACGTCTGCTTTGTTGAGCACGACGATCCGCGTCCGCTCGGACAGCGGTTTGCCGCCGAGGGAGTCGTCGGGCACATAGGCGGCCAGCTCGGCCTCGATGACGTCGAGGTCGGTCATGGGGTCGCGCCCCGGCTCGAGGGTCGCGCAGTCGATGACGTGGACGAGCACCGAGCAGCGCTCGACGTGGCGGAGGAACTCCAGGCCCAGGCCCTTGCCCATCGAGGCGCCGGGGATGAGACCGGGCACGTCGGCGACGGTGAACCGCTCAGAGCCGGCCGTGACGACCCCGAGGTTCGGGATGAGCGTCGTGAAGGGATAGTCGGCGATCTTCGGCTTGGCAGCGGACAGCACCGAGACCAGGGACGATTTGCCGGCACTGGGGAACCCGATGAGCGCCACGTCGGCGAGGGACTTGAGCTCGAGGATGATGTCGAGCTGGTCCCCCGGCTCACCGAGCAGGGCGAAGCCGGGGGCCTTGCGACGGGGCGAGGCGAGCGCCTTGTTCCCCAGCCCGCCGCGACCCCCGCGGGCTGCGACGAAGGTCTGCCCTGGCGCGACGAGGTCCGCGAGCACCTCTCCGGACCGGTCCTTGACGACGGTCCCGGCGGGCACGGGCAGCACGAGGTCGGCGCCGTCGGCCCCGTTGCGCTCGTCGCCGGCTCCCGGCGCTCCGTTCTGAGCCTTGCGGTGCGGACTGTGGTGGTAGTCGAGGAGCGTCGTGGACTGCGGGTCCGTCTCGAGGATGACCGAGCCGCCGCGCCCGCCGTTGCCTCCGTCGGGGCCACCGAGAGGCTTGAACTTCTCACGCTTGACCGAGGCGACACCGTTGCCGCCGTTGCCGGCGGAGACGTGCAGCGTCACCCGGTCGACGAAGGTGGCCATGGGTCTGCTCCTGACGGATTGGTAGGACTTCAGGGTATCGAGCGAGATGTCTTGTGGACGCACCGCGGGGCGCGATCACGGATGGTCATGTGGTGGCCCGGAGGGCTGGAGAGCACCTCGTCTCGATCCGCCGACGTGGCGGGCCGGCTGTGGCGTGCCTTGCGGGATCGGTGGGACGCGCGAGGGGCGGGCCTACAGGTAGGCCCGCCCCTCGCATACCTCCTCAGCAGTCAGGACCGCGGGAGGTGAGTGGAAAGCGTCAGCTGGCGTCGACCGGGACGATGTTGACGGTCTTGCGACCGCGCTTGGTCCCGAACTCGACCGAGCCGGCGACGAGAGCGAACAGCGTGTCGTCGCCACCGCGACCGACGCCGTTGCCCGGGTGGAACTTCGTGCCGCGCTGGCGGACGAGGATCTCACCGGCGTTGACGACCTGGCCGCCGTAGCGCTTGACGCCGAGGAACTGAGCGTTGCTGTCACGACCGTTGCGGGTCGAGGACGCACCCTTCTTGTGTGCCATGTCTA
>JAAYSB010000131.1 GCA_012518475.1 Intrasporangiaceae bacterium
CCACCCACGCACCACAGCAGCGCACAAGGAGCACCAACCAATGAGCACGACAGCCGCGAACCCCCTGCGGGTCGCCCTCCTCGGCTGCGGAGTCGTGGGTTCGTCCGTCGCCCGACTGCTCACCGAGCGTGCAGACGACCTCGCCGCCCGGGTGGGTGCTCCGCTGGAGCTCGTCGGGATCGCGGTGCGGCGTGCCGGACGCGACCGCTCGGACCTGCCCGTCGACCCCGGTCTCTTCACCACCGACGCCGCGGAGCTCGTCACCCGGGCCGACATCGTCGTCGAGGTCATCGGCGGGATCGAGCCGGCCCGCACGCTGCTCCTGTCTGCGATGGAGCACGGTGCATCCGTCGTCACCGCGAACAAGGCGCTCCTCGCCGAGGACGGGCCGTCGCTCTATGCCGCCGCGGACGAGCACGGCGTCGACATCTACTTCGAGGCCGCCGTCGCCGGGGCCATCCCGATCCTGCGCCCCATCCGTGAGTCGCTCGCCGGCGACGAGGTGACCAAGGTCCTCGGCATCGTCAACGGCACGACGAACTACGTCCTGGACAAGATGGACAGCACGGGCATGGGCTTCCACGAGGCGGTCGAGCAGGCCCAGGCCCTCGGGTACGCCGAGGCCGACCCCACCGCGGATGTCGAGGGGTTCGACGCAGCAGCCAAGGCCGCGATCCTCGCCTCTCTCGCCTTCCACTCGAGGGTCGGCAGCGCCTCGGTGTACCGCGAGGGCATCACCGACGTCACCGCCGCCGACATCGCTGCCGCAGCGGCGATGGACCACGTGGTCAAGCTGCTCGCGATCTGTGAGCGCACCCGCGACGAGAACGGCGACGAAGGACTCTCCGTGCGCGTCCACCCGGCGATGATCCCCAGGTCACACCCACTCGGCTCGGTGCGCGACGCCTACAACGCGGTCTTCGTCGAGGCCGACGCGGCCGGCGAGCTCATGTTCTACGGCAAGGGCGCCGGCGGCGACCCGACCGCCTCTGCGGTGCTCGGCGATGTCGTCGCCGTGGCTCGTCACCGAGTCGGCGGCGGACGAGGGCCGGGGGAGAGCTCGTACGCCGAGCGGCCCACCCTGCCCATGGGAGCGGCCCGGACGCGCTACCACATCGCCCTCGACGTCGCCGACCGTCCCGGCGTACTCGCCCAGGTGGCAACGGCATTCGCCGAGCACGGTGTCTCCATCGAGGCGGTGCGCCAGCAGATGTTCCCCGACGACTCCGACTCCGGGGCGACCCGCGCCAGCCTCATCGTCGTCACCCACACGGCGACGAAGGCGGCGCTGCGGGCCACGGTCGAGGAGCTCGCGGGACTGGACACCGTCAACGAGGTCATGTCGGTCATGCGGGTGGAGGGCTCCTGATGGCACACCAGTGGCGCGGGGTCATCCGCGAGTACGCCGAGCGCCTGCCGATGCTGGCGGGGGCACCCGTCATCACCCTGCACGAGGGCGGTACGCCGCTCATCGAGGCGGAGCGACTGTCCGAGCGCGTCGGCGCCCGGGTGCTCGTCAAGTACGAGGGGCTCAACCCCACCGGTTCGTTCAAGGACCGGGGGATGACGACGGCGATCTCGATGGCCGCCAAGCACGGCGCCAAGGCGGTCATCTGCGCCTCCACGGGAAACACCTCCGCCTCCGCCGCTGCGTATGCGACGAAGGCCGGCATGACCTGTGCGGTCCTCGTGCCCGACGGCAAGATCGCGATGGGCAAGCTCAGCCAGGCGATCGCCCACGGCGCCACCCTGCTCCAGGTCGACGGCAACTTCGACGACTGTCTCACCGTGGCCCGCAAGCTGGCCGAGTCCTATCCGGTCGAGCTGGTCAACTCCGTCAACCCGGCCCGGATCGAGGGTCAGAAGACCGCGTCCTTCGAGATCATCGACGCCCTCGGGGACGCACCGGACATCCACTGCCTCCCGGTGGGGAACGCGGGCAACATCACCGCGTACTGGAAGGGGTATGTCGAGGCCGGCGACGTATCCCAGGGCACCTCGGGCGAACTGGCGCCGACCGCGACGCGTCGCCCTGCGATGTGGGGGTTCCAGGCCGCCGGAGCCGCACCGATCGTCCTCGGTCATCCGGTGGACGAGCCGGACACGATCGCGACGGCGATCCGGATCGGGAACCCTGCCTCGTGGCAGCAGGCCGAAGAGGCCCGCGCCACCTCGGGCGGCGTCATCGACTCGGTCACCGACGACGAGATCCTCGAGGCGCACCGGCTGCTGTCCTCGACGGAGGGCATCTTCGTCGAGCCGGCGTCTGCGGCCAGCATCGCGGGTCTGCTCAAGCAGCACGCGGCCGGTCTGGTCCCACCCGGCGCGACGATCGTGTGCACGGTCACCGGCCACGGGCTCAAGGACCCGGACTGGGCGTTGAAGTCTGCTGACGGGAGCGAGATCACGCCGACCCGCGTCTCCGTCGACGCCTACACCGCCGCAGTCGCCCTCGGTCTCGACAGCTAGCGGCGGCCAGGACAAAGCGGCGATATGACTGTGCACGCCACCTCGACGGGTCACTCCGTCACTGTCAGGGTGCCCGCGAGCAGTGCCAACCTCGGTCCCGGGTTCGACTCGATCGGCGTGGCGCTGGGGGTGTGGGACGAGTGCACGGCGACCCTCACCGATCATCCCGGCATCCGCATCACCGTCGAGGGATCGGGGGCCGGCGAGGTGCCGCTCGACGAGACCCACCTCGTGTTCCGGACGATGCTGCACACCTGGGCGCACCTCGGGGTGGCGGCCCCTGAGGGTGTGGAGCTGCAGTGCCGCAACAGCGTTCCCCACGGGCGCGGGCTCGGGTCGTCGGCGACGGCCATCGTCACGGGGATCGTCGCTGCCCAGGCGCTGGCCGGCCTGGGGTCGCGCGGGGAAGAGGGCATCGACCTCGCCGTGACGAACAATCTCGCGGCCGACCTCGAGGGGCACCCGGACAACTCCTCGGCCTCGGTGTACGGGGGACTGACGCTGTCGTGGACCGATGACCGGGACGACACTGTCACCCGGACGGTCCGGGCTCCACTGCACGAGGACGTGGACGTCGTCGTGCTCGTCCCGGCTGAACAGCTGTCGACCGCGAAGGCACGCTCGGTCCTGCCGAGCCAGGTCCGGCTCGGCGACGCTGCCCGCAACGGGGCCCGCGCGGCACTGCTCATCCATGCGCTCGGCCACGATCCGGCACTGCTGCTTCCGGCCACGAGGGAGTGGCTGCACCAGGAGCCGCGCCGACCGTCCTATGCAGCATCGATGGCCCTCGTCGACCGGCTCCGGGGCGAAGGCCACGCAGCGGTTATCAGTGGTGCAGGGCCCTCGGTCCTCGTCCTCACGACGCGGGGGTCCCAGGACGCGGTGGTCGCGATGGCCGACGACGCCTGGACGACCCTGACCCCTGGCATCCCGCAGACCGGGGCCCATGTCGTCCCAGCCGCTGCGACCGCGTCTTCGTCCGGCTGAGGCCGGAGCATCGGATTCTGTGCGGACCCGTCCGCGCGCAACCCCTCACGTGGCCGGTCCACATCGTGGCGGTGCCGGGCTGCTGCGGGAACAGTGATACATTGAGCATGCGCGAACGGCGATCTTCCAGCTTGATTCAACCGCCGTTTCTGATCGCGCGATCACCATGGTTCCTCGGGCACCGCATCGGTTCTGAACCGACCTGTGACGCCTCGGGCCGGTGCCCCACACGATGTGCGTCGCCACCATGGTCCGGTCCCCGCTCGGGTGGCCGGCTGATCAATGAACCCCGGCTCAGGTCGATCCGACTGTGAGCCCGACACATGGGGAAAGGGTCCCTTTCGTGACAGACACACCCACTCTCGAGGCAACCTCCGGCGCTGAGCAGGGCTCAGCCCCCGCCCGCCGATCGGGCGCGCTGAGCGCCATGAAGGTCGCAGAGCTGCAGGGCCTGGCCTCGAGCCTCGGCATCACCGGCACCGGCAAGATGCGCAAGTCGGACCTCATCGACGCCATCAAGGCGCGTCAGTCCGGCACCTCGTCCGCGTCGGCAACCGGCGGCGCCCGCCGGGCCCGGGTCGATGCCGCCTCCGCGCCCAGCGACGGGCCGACCCGGTCGCAGGGCGACGACGAGGCCGCACGTGGAAACCGGAGTCACACCCGCGGTGGTGAGGGCGCTCGCCGCGAGCAGAACGACGACCGCGGCGACAGCCGCGGCGACGGCCGACCGGACAGCAGCCGCACCGACAACCGTCGTGATGACAGCAGCCGCACCGACAACCGTCGTGATGACAGCAACCGCACCGACAACCGTCGTGATGACAACCGGGCTGATGGCAGGCGCGACGACAACCGGGATGACAACCGCCGCGAGAACACCCGCGACGACGACCGCCAGCGCAGCAACCAGGGCCAGCAGGGCCAGGGTCAGAGCAGCCAGAGCCAGCAGGGTCAGGGCACCCAGAGCCAGCAGGGTGACGACGGCGACGGCACCGGGCGTCGCCGCCGCAACCGCAACCGGAACCGCAACCGGGACAAGCGTCGCGGTCGCACCGGCGAGGGTGGCCCGCAGCAGCAGCAGCAGGACGAGCCCATGCCTCAGGTGCGCGAAGACGACGTTCTCGTCCCCGTCGCGGGTCTGCTCGAGGTTCTGGACAACTACGCCTTCGTGCGCACCTCCGGCTACCTCGCCGGACCGAACGACGTCTATGTCCCGCTCGGCATGGTCAAGCGCTTCGGCCTGCGCAAGGGTGACGCCGTCACCGGCCAGGTGCGCGCCCCCAGCGAGGACGGCCAGGCCCGCGACCAGGTCCAGGTCGGCTCGAAGAACAACCGGCAGAAGTACAACCCGCTCGTCCGGCTCGACACCGTCAACGGTCAGACCCCCGACGACGCGCGCCGCCGACCGGAGTTCAGCAAGCTCACCCCGCTGTACCCGCAGCAGCGACTGCGGCTGGAGACCGAGGCCAACCTGCTCACGACGCGGGTCATCGACCTCGTCGCCCCGATCGGCAAGGGTCAGCGCGGTCTCATCGTCGCCCCGGCCAAGGCCGGCAAGACCATGGTCATGCAGGCCATCGCCAACGCCATCACGACGAACAACCCTGAGGTCCACCTCATGGTCGTGCTCGTCGACGAGCGTCCGGAGGAGGTCACCGACATGCAGCGCGCTGTGCGCGGCGAGGTGATCGCCTCGACGTTCGACCGCCCTGCGGACGACCACACGACGGTCGCCGAGCTCGCGATCGAGCGGGCCAAGCGCCTCGTCGAGATGGGCCACGACGTCGTCGTGCTGCTCGACTCGATCACCAAGCTCGGCCGCGCCTACAACCTTGCCGCCCCGGCGAGCGGCCGGATCCTCTCCGGTGGTGTCGACAGCGCTGCGCTGTACCCCCCGAAGAAGTTCTTCGGTGCCGCTCGCAACATCGAGGACGGCGGGTCGCTGACGATTCTCGCCACGGCGCTCGTGGAGACCGGATCACGCATGGACGAGGTCATCTTCGAGGAGTTCAAGGGCACCGGAAACATGGAGCTCAAGCTCGACCGCCAGCTCGCGAACCGCCGCATCTTCCCGGCGGTGGATGTCAACAACTCCGGCACCCGCAAGGAGGAGATCCTCCTCGGTGCCGACGAGCTGAAGATCATGTGGAAGCTGCGTCGTGTGCTCGCGGCGCTTGACCCGCAGGCCGGCATCGAGCTGCTCCTCGACCGGCTGCGCAAGACCAAGGGCAACGTTGAGTTCCTCATGCAGGTCCAGCAGACATCGAGCATCCGCCTCGATGACGAGGACGACGACTGAACCGGCTCCCGGAGCCGAAGCACCACGACCCTTGTCCGCCACTCGCGCACAGGGGTCGCGGTGTTTTCCGGGCGCCTCAGATGTCGGCGAACTCGCACCGCCGCGGCGCGGTGTCGTTGCCGCCGTGGAAGTGCAGCTCGACGTCGCCGTGGCCGAGGATGATGCGATAGCCGTCGATCGGTCCGGGGGTCACGGTCTCGCCCTCGGCCGGCGCGCAGCCGAAGGTCGAGGACTCCCAGACCACGTCCTCGACCCGGACGACCGTGATCTCGTCCACGGGATAGCCGAACTCCTCGTGCATGAGCTCGATGGCCGCGTCGACGGCCTCCCGCCGATCCGCTCCCTCGTCGGAGGCCGCTGTCCGCTCCGGCACCGTGGGCTGATCGGAGCCGGTGTCCGGGCCTGTGTCCGTGTCGTTCGAGCCCGTGTCATCGGCGTCGGGCTGCCCGGCCGAGGCGTCCCCGGCACCGACCGAGGTCGGCGCGGTGACCGGCTCTGCACTGTCGCCGGTACACCCGGCAGAGACAGCAGTCATGCAGGCCAGGACACCGGCCACGATCCAACGACGCACCCGGCCAGTCTCGCACGCAGGCAGCGGCCCGGCGCTGATTGGGGGAATGGGGAGCGGCTCTGGCAGAATGGACCCTTGGACCGGTTCACGGCTCGTGACGCGTACCTGAGTGATCTGCTCGAGTCAGAGACACAGGCGGGGCGCACCATCCACCGATGACACGAGGGCCTGCAGCATGGTGCTGGGCCTGCCGACCCGGAGAACATCCAAGGAGAACTCGTGAAGAAGGACATCCACCCCAACTACGTGGAGACCACGGTCACCTGCACCTGTGGCAACACGTTCACCACGCGCAGCACCTCGACGAGCGGTTCGATCCACGCCGACGTCTGCAGCGCGTGCCACCCGTTCTACACCGGTAAGCAGAAGATCCTCGACACCGGTGGTCGCGTTGCGCGCTTCCAGGCCCGCTACGGCAAGAAGGCGGACGCCAACTAGCTTCTCTGCAGCGCCGGTCTCCCATCTCTGTTGCGAGGTGGGAGACCGGCGCTTCGCATTTCTCCGTTCGTCCCCCGACCGACCTTCCCGCGGGACCCAGACCCAAGGACCGCCATGCTCGACTCCGCCCAGTCCCTCGTCGAGGAGCACGCTGCCCTCGAAGCGCAGATGGCCGACCCCGCTGTCGCCTCCGATCCCGCGGCACTGCGAGACATCAACAAGAGGTATGCAGCGCTCGCCCCGACCGTCGCGGCCTACCACGCGTGGACGGCCGCTCGCGATGACCTCGAGGCGGCCCGAGAGCTCGCCGCAGAGGACCCGGCCTTCGCCGAGGAGATCCCCGCCCTCGAGGAGAGCGTGACCGGGGCCGAGGACCTGCTCCGCCGCCTGCTCATCCCACGCGATCCCGATGACGACCGCGACGTCATCCTCGAGGTCAAGGCAGGGGAGGGCGGTGAGGAGTCCGCACTGTTCGCCGGGGATCTGCTGCGGATGTATCTGCGCTACGCCGAGCAGCGTGGCTGGCGCACCGAGCTGCTCGACTCGACGGAGTCCGACCTCGGCGGGTACAAGGACGTCCGGGTCGCGGTCAAGTCGAAGGGCACGCCAGGGCCTGGAGAGGCTCCGTGGGCGCGACTGAAGTACGAAGGTGGCGTGCACCGAGTCCAGCGCGTGCCGGTCACCGAGAGCCAGGGACGGATCCATACGAGTGCTGCCGGTGTCCTCGTCATGCCCGAGGCCGAGGACGTCGAGATCGAGATCAACGCAAGCGATCTCAAGATCGACGTGTACCGCAGCTCCGGACCGGGTGGACAGAGCGTCAACACGACCGACTCCGCAGTCCGGATCACGCACCTGCCGACCGGAGTCGTCGTCTCGTGCCAGAACGAGAAGAGCCAGTTGCAGAACAAGGAGTCTGCCCTGCGGGTGCTGCGGGCCCGTCTGCACCAGATCGCCCAGGAGGCTGCGGACGCAGAGGCCAGTGCCGCCCGCAGGAGCCAGATCCGCACGGTCGACCGGTCCGAGCGGATCCGGACCTACAACTTCCCCGAGAACCGCGTGAGCGACCACCGGACCGGCTACAAGGCCTACAACCTCGACGTCGTCCTCGACGGCGACCTCGACCCCATCGTCCAGTCGGCGGTCGACGCCGACGAGGCCGCAACCCTGGCCACCCTCGGCGACCAGTGACGGGCACCGACGCCACGCTCCACCGCGTCGTGCGGGCCGCCGCCGGTGATCTCGGTGACGCGGGAATCGCCTCGCCGGCGGCGGACGCGGTGGCCCTGGCCGCCCATGTCCTTCGCTGCGAACCGGAGGAGGTGCGGCGACGGATGATCCTCGGCGCGTCAGCCGATGCCGAGTTCACCGCCGACTTCGGCGAGCTCGTGCGTGAGCGCGCGAGTCGCATACCCCTGCAGCACCTCACCGGGGTGGCCCACTTCCGACGGCTGAGCCTGTCGGTCGGGCCAGGCGTGTTCACCCCTCGCCCAGAGACCGAGGTGGTCGCTCAGGCCGCGATCGACGCGGCTCGCCTGGCGGGGGCCCAGCC
>JAAYSB010000132.1 GCA_012518475.1 Intrasporangiaceae bacterium
GGTAGTTCGCCTGCTGCTCCTCGAGGAGACCGGCCATGACCTTCTGGAGTCGCTCCGTGGCGGCGACGACGTCCTCGTCGGGGCCCACCCATAGCGGCTCGCCGATGGTGACGAAGATCGGGATCTTGTTCCGACCGATCTGCTTGGGCACATGCTTGGTCCAGACCCGCTGGGAGCCCCACACCGTGCAGGGAAGGATGGGCACCCCGGCCTCCTGCGCCATCCGCGCTGCGCCGGTCTTGAACTCCTTGAGCTCGAACGACAGGGACATCGTCGCCTCGGGGAAGACGCCGACGATCTCACCGGCGCGCAGGGCGGCGACCGCGGCCTGGAGGGAGCCGAGGCCGGCCCGACGGTCGACCGGGATGTGCTTCATGCCCCGCATGAGGGGGCCGGTGACCTTGTGCTCGAAGACCGACTTCTTCGCCATGAACCTCGCGACCCGCTTGTGCTTCAGGAGCGCGAAGCCGGCGAAGGTGAAGTCCAGGTAGCCGGTGTGGTTGATGGCCAGCACGGCACCACCGGTGCGGGGCACGTGCTCCTCGCCGCGGATCCGGAACTTCAGCCCCATGCCGAAGAAGACCGTCCGTGCGAATCCGATGACGGGTGTGTAGACGGGCTCCATGGCGGTAACAATACCTACGGCCGCGTAACCCGCGGGACCAGGCGTCACCGCATACCGATGCGCGGCGTGAGAGTTCTCACCCGTGCGTGGACGGCTGGTACGCCAGCTGGATCACCTGGGTGCCAAGGTCGCGCGAAACGATCGTGCCGCGGCCGGTCGCCTGGACACCGGCCCGTCGCTGAAACCCGTTTTCCGCCTGACTTCGCCGTCTGGGAAGATAGCCCGCATGACCCCGAATCTCTCGTCATCCCGTGCTGCCTCGATCCCGGAGCGCCCCTCCCTGGAGGGCCTCGAGGAGAAGTGGACGCAGGTATGGAGCGACGAGCAGACCTACGCCTTCGACCGGGAGCGCGCGCTGGCGCAGGACCGCGGCGACGTGTTCTCCATCGACACGCCCCCACCGACCGCCTCCGGGTCGCTGCACATGGGGCACGTGTTCTCCTACACGCACACCGACTGCATGGCCCGCTACAAGCGGATGACGGGCCTCAACGTCTTCTATCCGATCGGCTGGGACGACAACGGCCTGCCCACGGAGAAGCGCGTCCAGAACTACTACGGCGTCCGCGGTGACGCGACGCTGCACTACGACCCCGACTTCACCCCGCCGTTCGAGGGCAACGCGAAGTCCACCAAGGCCGCCGACGAGGTGCCGATCAGCCGGCAGAACTTCATCGAGCTCTGCGACGTGCTCACTGTCAAGGACGAGGAGGCGTTCGAGTCCCTTTTCCGCAGAATGGGATTCAGCCTCGACTGGAATATCCAGTACCGCACGATCGACGACCACTCCCGCGCGACCTCGCAGCTCGCGTTCATCAACAATGTCGAGCGGGGTGAGGCCTATCAGGCCGAGGCGCCGGGCCTGTGGGACGTGACCTTCCAGACTGCCGTGGCCCAGGCCGAGCTCGAGGCCCGCGACTATCCCGGGCACTACCACCGCGTCGCGTTCCACTCGGACAACGGTCCCGTGCACATCGAGACCACCCGCCCCGAGCTGATCTGCTCGGTCGTCGCACTCATCCACCACCCCGATGACGAGAGGTATGCCTCGCTCACCGGCAGCACCGTCCGCTCACCCCTGTTCGGGGTCGAGATCCCCGTCCTCGCGCACGAGGCTGCGGAGATGGACAAGGGCGCTGGTATCGCGATGTGCTGCACCTTCGGTGACCTCACCGACGTGCTCTGGTGGCGTGAGCTGCAGCTGCCCACCCGCTCGGTCATCAGCCGTACCGGCCGGATCCAGCACGAGACCCCGGAGTGGATCGCCGGCGGCCCCGGCGAGAGCCTCTATGCCGAGGGCCTCGCCGGCAAGACCGCCTTCTCGGCGCGTGAGGCCGTTGTCGCCGCGCTGCGCGAGTCCGGGGACCTCGACGGTGAGCCGACCCCGACCCAGCGCAAGGCGAACTTCTACGAGCGGGGCGAGAAGCCCCTCGAGATCGTCACCTCCCGCCAGTGGTACATCCGCAACGGCGGCCGTGAGGAGACGGTCAACGAGGCGCTCGTGGCTCGCGGGGAGGAGATCGACTTCCACCCGACCTTCATGCGCGCCCGCTACGCGAACTGGGTGCAGGGCCTCAACGGCGACTGGCTCGTCTCACGCCAGCGCTTCTTCGGCGTGCCGATCCCGGTCTGGTACTCCGTTGACGAGCACGGCGAGGTCGACTACGACGCGCGGATCCTGCCCACGCCCGAGGAGCTGCCCGTCGACCCTGCTGCGAATCCGCCTGCGGGATATGACGAGTCGCAGCGGGGTCAGCCCGGCGGCTTCGTCGGGGACCCGGACGTCCTCGACACCTGGGCCACCTCCTCGCTCTCCCCGCAGATCGCCGGCGGCTGGCGCACCGGCGACCCGGTGTGGGACAAGGTGTTCCCGATGGACCTGCGGCCCCAGGCGCACGACATCATCCGGACGTGGCTGTTCGCGACCATCGTGCGCGCCCACTGGGAGCACAACTCGGTCCCGTGGACCAACGCCGCGATCTCGGGCTGGATCCTCGACCCGGACCGCAAGAAGATGTCCAAGTCCAAGGGCAACGTCGTCACCCCTGAGGACGTCGTCGTACAGCACTCTGCCGACGCGGTGCGCTACTGGGCGGCCTCTGGCCGGCTCGGCACGGACGCAGCCTATGACGTCGGCCAGATGAAGGTCGGTCGCCGCCTCGCGATCAAGATCCTCAACGCGAGCAAGTTCGCCCTCTCCTTCGGAGAGGTCGCGGCCGAGTCGAGCGAGGACCTCGCAGCCCAGGTGACCGAGCCCCTCGACCGGGCCGTGCTCGCCTCGCTGCGCGAGGTCGTCGAGAAGGCGACTGCCGGCTTCGAGAAGTGGGACTACACCCGCTCCCTCGAGGTCACCGAGACGTGGTTCTGGAGCTTCTGCGACGACTATCTCGAGCTCATCAAGGACCGCGCCTACGGCTCACGCGGTGAGGCCGAGGCCGCCTCGGCCCGCGCCACGCTGCGGATCGCGCTCGATGTCGTTCTGCGGCTCTTCGCACCGGTTCTCCCCTATGTCACCGAGGAGGTCTGGTCCTGGTGGCGGGAAGGCTCGGTGCACCGCGCATCGTGGCCCTCCGTGGACGAGGTGCCCGCCGGCGGGGACCCTGCGCTGCTCGCTTCGGTCGGTGGCGCGCTCGCCGCGATCCGCAAGACGAAGTCCGAGGCCAAGGTCGGCATGCGCACCGAGGTCGCGTCCGTGACGATCACCGGCCGGCAGGCTGCGCTCGAGCACGTCCGCGCCGCCGAGGGTGACCTGCGCGCAGCGGGCCGGATCACCGGGACGCTCGACTACGCCGCGTCAGCGGCCGTCGGCGAGTCCGGGGACGGTGAGGCCTCTGTGGTCGGCGCCCGCGACGCCGAGCTCGTTCCGCAGGAGAAGTAGGCCCCGTTTCGTTCACCCGGTTCGTTCGCCCGTTCGTTCGCCTCCCGGCCGACGCTAGGCCGGTGAGGCATCCGCCTCGGTGAGCGGCACATACCGCCCATGGCGGGTATCGATCCGCGCGGTGCGCAGCCCGCTCGGGGCGACCGTGAACCATGGGACGTTCCACCCCGAGAGTCGCAGGTCGTGGCTCGCGA
>JAAYSB010000133.1 GCA_012518475.1 Intrasporangiaceae bacterium
CAGGTCAAGGTGCTCAACACCCTCCGGTTCGGGATCGACCTGTCCGGCGCTGAGCCCGACCTGCACTTCCGCGGCAAGCCGCTGTCGACCTATGACGCCGTCCTGCCCCGGATCGGCAACTCGGTGACCTACTTCGGCACCGCCGTCGTCCGTCAGTTCGAGCAGATGGACGTCTACACCCCGAACACCGCCAACGGCATCGCGAACTCTCGGGACAAGCTGCGGGCCACCCAGATCCTCTCCCGGCACAACATCGGTATGCCGGCGACCGCCTTCGTCCGCAACCGAGCCGACGTCATTCCCGCCATCGAGATGGTCGGTGGCGCACCGGTCGTCATCAAGCTGCTCGAGGGCACCCAGGGCATCGGCGTCATCCTCGCTCCGGAGCTGAAGATCGCCGAGGCAATCATCGAGACCCTCCACGGCACGAACCAGCAGGTCCTCATCCAGGCCTTCGTCAAGGAGAGCAAGGGCCGCGACATCCGCGCCATCGTCGTCGGCGACCGGGTCGTCGCCGCGATGCGTCGTTCTGCCCAGGGCGATGAGTTCCGGTCCAACGTCCACCGCGGTGGCCTCGTCGAGCCGGTCACGCTCGATCCCGCGTTCGAGGAGATCGCGGTCCGCTCCGCTCAGATCATGGGTCTGCGGATCGCCGGTGTCGACCTGCTCGAGAGCAACGACGGCCCGCTCGTCATGGAGGTGAACTCCTCCCCCGGGCTGGAGGGGATCGAGACCGCAACCAAGCTCGACGTCGCCGGCGCAATGATCGACTACATCGCCAACCAGGTCGGCTTTCCCGAGATCGACGTGCGCCAGCGGCTCACCGTCTCAACCGGCTACGGCGTGGCCGAGATCGTCGTCATGCCCGGTGCCGACATGGTCGGCCAGACCCTCGGGGAGTCCGGTCTTCGGGACCGAGACATCACCGTCCTGACCCTGCACCGCGGCACGCATGTCTTCCCCAACCCCAAGCCCAACCGCAGGCTCGAGGACGGCGACCGGCTGCTCTGCTTCGGCCGGCTCGAGGAGATGCGCGACCTCATCCCTCAACGCCGCAAGCGTCGGCAGCGGGTCAAGAAACTACCCAAGCAGCCGATCCACGACTGACCGCTCCCCCGACCTCCTGCCGGTTGGAGGTATGCCGCGGCGCCCCAGCGACGGGCTGCACCTCCATCAACGACACCAGCGCCGTCATCGTGGGGGAGCGCCGAGACTGCGTCCACACAAACCGAGTCGGTTGAAGACGCGGCAGCGCTGCGTTTCCATCGGTCTCCTCAGGTGGCGACTGGTGTGCGGCGCAGGTCAGTTCTGACTCGGCACACCGAAGCTGCGTGTCTCGGCAGGCATCAACCGTAAGCCGCCGAATAGGACCGCCTCTCGGCGTAGCAGTCTGGCGACGAGCGAGAGCCGGACAACGGGGTCGTTCTCGGCCAGCACCTGTTGGCGATCCGTGAGAGGCAGGGCCACCGTGTTCATGATCTCGTAGGCGAGCCGTTCTCCTTCGAGGTCAGGCATCCCGGGCGGCGCGCCAACCGAGAGCAGGAAGTCGCGGTATGCCTCGCGCGTGTCCTCCTCAGCCCGTGCCAGGGAGTCGGGATCCGCCGGGAGATCCTGCAGCCAGGTCACCTCCCCGACGTAGTAGCCACCCTCGGCAGTGCGCAGCGATTCCAGGACGAACCGATCGCCGCCGACCGCAGTCACGTGGAACGTCGCGCCGGCCGGTCCGGGGGGACCGGGGCTGATCTCGGTGATTCGCGCGGCCGTTCCATGCGTGGCCAGCACCGGCTGGACCCGCGTTCCCACCTCGTGACCGCGCCGGATGGCTACCACCCCGAAGGCGCGCTCCTGCGGCGGGCGGTCACCGAGGTCGTGCAGGAGCGCGAGGTATCTGGGCTCGAAGACCCGCAGGGCCAGCGGCGCACCCGGGAGCAGGACCGAGCCGAGCGGGAAGAGAGGAAGCTCCGGCATGCCCCTCAGGGTAGGCGCGGTCGCGACGCCGCACGTGTCGATGCGGCTGTGACCGGGCGACCGGTCCTCCTCGTCGCATCCGCGGCGTGGGGTGCTCACGCGCCTCGCAGGGCAGCGACAGCAGCGCTGATCCCGTCCTCGTCGGCCATCTCGATGGACATCGACTCGGCGACGGCGCGCATACCCGGGTCTGCTGCGGCCAGAACCTCCTTGCGCACTGCGTCCTCGGTGAGGCGTTTCCAGGACAGGGCGCGGGTGGCCAGTCCGCGCTCCCGCAGGAGCCTGGCCCAAAAGGGCTGGTCCGCGACGAACGGCATGGGAACCGAGGGGATGCCCGCTCGGGCGACGGCGTGCGTCGTGCCGGCTCCGCAGTGGTGGATCGCGAGCGAGCACCGGGGCAGGAGCCATGAGTGCGGGGCGCGCTCGATCGTCAGGACGGTGTCCGGCAGGTCGAGCGTCTGCGCCCCTGCCCAGCCTCCGGCGACGATCGCCCGGCGGCCGTCGAGTCCGGCGATGACCGTCCCGAGGAGATCGGCGGCGTCGAACCCGGCCATACTGCCGAACCCGACATAGATCGGCGGCTCACCCTCCACGAGGAAGTCGACGAGCTCCGCCGGCGGGTCCCACACCTGCGAGGGCGGGAGGGACCAGTCGCCGCAGACGACGATCTTGTTCTGCCAGTCCGGTGGTGCGGGCAGCAGAGCGGGTGAGAACCCATATAGGACAGGGATGTCGCTCCACTCGAAGCGGAGCGCCTCGAGCCCGTGCGCCTCACGAGCCTGATTGGTGGGACGACGGAAGGCGGTCCAGAGCGCGCGGGCACCGATCTGGTGGCTCAGCCGGTTCATGCGTCGCGGGACGGTGCCCGGTATCGCGAAGACGCTGGGGAAGGCTCGCGTCGGCGTGATGGGGACAGGGCTGGCCCCGACGAACCGCCGCCCGGTGGCCTGCGCCGCTGACACGGCCGCATAGGTCGCCAGTCCACTGCCGATGACCACATCCGAGCGGGCGGCCTCGTCGACGAGCGTGCTGACCCAGGCATCGGAATGCCTCCGGGCCAACCGGTGAAACACGGTCAGACCGGTGACGCCCCCGTCGCTGCGCCGCACAGCTTGGGCACCCATCTCCCCGGTGGCCATGATGCCCTGCAGATCTCCGTCGAACGCACGGAACGGGACCCGATGGCGGCCTGCGATCTCGGCGCCGGACTGCTCACCGCAGACGACGACGTCGAACCCGTTCTCGATCAGTCCGGCCGCGAGCGCCACGAACGGTCGGGTGTCACCTTCCGACCCGTACGTCGCGATGACGATCCTGGTCATCGATCGAGCAGGCTCGCCATCTTCTTGGCGATCATCTCCGTCGCCCGCTGGGGGGCAAGGCGTGAGAGCCGGTCGAGCATGGTGGCGTCCTTGCCGATGGTGATCCGGTACGGACCCTTCTCGACCGCCTCGATGATCTGGGCGGCGGCATCCTGCGCCGAGGTCATCGAGAACGACGAGCCACCCTTCGATGCACGATCGGCGGAGCCGGGGGTGGACACACCGGAGTTCTTCGTGATGTCGGTGCCGATCGCGCCCGGGAAGACGACGGTCACGGCGATGTCGGTGTCGCGCAGCTCGGCGTAAAGACCCTCGGTGAGCAGCTTCACAGCGGCCTTGCTGGCGCCGTAGGCGCTCTGGCCGGGGACGGGGATGAAGCCTCCCATGCTCGCGACGTTGATGACGCAGCCTTCCGGGCGGGTAACCAGGTGCGGAAGTGCAGCCTTGGTCGTGTACACGACGCCCCAGAAGTTGACGCCCATGACCTTCTCGATCTCGGCGATGTCGAGGTCGAGGAGCGGGATGAACTGCTGGATGATGCCTGCGACGTTGAGGAGGCCGTCGATGTGGCCGTGCGCCGAGATGACCTCAGCGAACGCACGGGTCACCTCGTCCTGGCTGCTGACATCCACGGTATGCAGGCTGAGCCGCCCCTCGGGCACGGTCGCGAGCGATGCGGTCTCCTCCAGCGAGCTCTGGCGCAGGTCGAGCGCCGCGACGCGGGCTCCCCGTGCGAGAAGTCCCAGCACCACCTCACGTCCGATGCCGTTGCCACCGCCGGTGACGACGAAGACCTTGTCGGTGATCTGCATGGTGGACCTCTCTGCGGGTCGGGATGGGACTGCTCCCCATCCTCTCAGGTCGGCTCGCTGGGTCGGACATCCGCGGTCCACTGACGCGGAGACAGCCTGGCGCCGCCGAGACTTCAGCCTGCCGCGAAAACTCGAGCGCGCCGCGGATATAGCGCCGGCGCCGGCGAACTACCACGCCATCGGGGAGCTTCCGCGCCAGGGTGGGTGCACACTGGGCCCCCGTTCGGCAAGCCCGGGCACATCAGGAGGGCGCGGGCCTTGTCGGCCTGCGCCCTCCTCATTGCTCTCCCGATCGTGGATCAGGCCGACTTGATCGCGGAGACCTCGAACTCGAGGGTGACCTTCTCGGAGACGAGAACGCCGCCGGTCTCGAGCGCGGCGTTCCACTCGATGCCGAAGTCCTTGCGGTTGACCTTGACCTCGCCCTCGAAGCCGGCGCGCAGGTTGCCGAACGGGTCGGTGGCCGCGCCCTCGAACTCGAAGGGGATGGTGATCGACTTGGTGATGCCCTTGATCGTCAGGTCACCGGTGAGGTCGAAGGAGTCCGAGCCGGTCTCCTGGACCGAGGTGGAGACGAAGGTGATCTCGGGGTGCTCGTCGCTGCCGAAGAAGTCGTTGCTGCGCAGGTGCTCGTCACGCTGCTCGTTGCGGGTGTCGACGCTGTTCGCGACGATCTTGACCTCGACCTTGGAGTCCGCGAGGTTCTCGCCGACGACGGCCGTGCCCTCGAACTCGTTGAAGTTGCCGCGGACCTTGGTCACCATGGCGTGCCGGGCGACGAAGCCGAGCCGGGTGTGGGCGCTGTCGAGGGTCCAGGTGCCGGTGAGGTCCTTGACGGTGGAGATGGTGGTCATGATGG
>JAAYSB010000134.1 GCA_012518475.1 Intrasporangiaceae bacterium
CGAGGGCGCGGCGCTCGACCCCGGTGACCTCGCTCGGCACGCACACGACGATGCGGGGCCGGACGATCTTGCTCGGGCCGACCTGCTCGACGAAGTAGCGCAGCATCCGCTCGGTGACGTCGGCGTCGCTGACGACCCCGTCCCTGAGCGGGCGGACGGCCTCGACGTGGTCCGGGGTGCGGCCGAGCATCTCCTTGGCCTTGGTCCCGGCGGCGATGAGGCGCTGGGTGCGGCGGTCGACCGCGACGACCGAGGGCTCGTCGAGGACGATGCCGCGGCCGCGCTGATAGATGACGGTGTTGGCGGTCCCGAGGTCGATCGCGAGGTCCCCCACCCCGTGCCTCGACCACCAGCTTGCCATGCCTGTCAGGCTACGTCGGGGGCGTGTCCGGGGTGGTCAGGCACGCCGCGCCCGTTCGATTGCTGCCAATAGGAGCGAAAAGCACACCCGACCGCGTTCTTCTCCTGCCAATTGGAGCGAAGTGCACACCCGGCCGCGTTCTTCTCCTGCCAATTGGAGCGAAAAGCACACCAGGCCGCGTCCTTCTCCTGCCAATTGGCATCAAGAGAACGCCTGGCTGCCGTGCCTCAGCTGAGGAGGTTGCCGAGCATCCCGCCAGAGCTCTCGTTCCCACCACTCTGATGCCCGCCCTGGGTGACAGACTCACTCGGCTGGACCAGCACATACCCCTGTCCGCCGAAGGCCATCTGGAGCGTCTCACCGGTGCCGCCGCGGATCATCGAGCCGATGCCCCCGGTGTCGATCCGCACGTCCATGGTCACGCCGGAGGTCCAGAGCACGACTGCCTGCGCGTCGGCGAAGGTCGGGGATGAGGCGACGTCGAGCGCGATCGGCTCCCCCCTGGTCGTCACCGCGACATAGCCCGTGCCGCGCAGCGAGACGTTGTAGAGGCCGCCGGTCATCGCGGCGCCGCGGGCCTGGATGCGATGGATGTCCCACTGGATCGAGTTGCTGAACGCGAGGACGTTGCGGCCGTTGACGGAGATCGCGTCGTTCTCGAGGTACATGATCAGGATCTCGGACGCCTCGTCGGCGAGGAACAGCTCCCCGGATCCGGAGCAGGTCATCATCTTCACGCCCTCGCCGGTGACGGCCGACTTGAACATGCGGCCCATGCCGGATCCCTGCTTCGCGAAGCGGACATCACCCTGGTATGCGACCATCGAGCCGAGCTTCGCCTGCACCTCTCCGTACCGCATGTCCACGCGAAGGAGCTTCTTGTTCTGGAGGGCGAACGGGTCCTGGGTGTCCTTCTCCTTGAACTCCGTGAACAGCGATCCGTGGATCGTCATGGCGACCTTCTCTCTCGTCCTTGTCTGGTCTCTCGCGGTCGTTGACCGTGGTGTCCATCAGTATTCCGCCCTGTTGGGCACAGCACTAGAGTGAGCCGCGAAGGGCACCCGTTGGGGCGTCGACTCACTGAGGAGTGACCATGAGCTTCTTCGACAAGGCGAAACAGGCGGCCACCGAGATGGCGGCGAAGGCCGATCAGGCGATGGCGAATGCGGGGCTCTCCGGGAGCACCGGGGGCATGTCGTCTGGCAGCCGCGAGGCAGATGGGGTGCTGCGCGACTACGGGCTCATCATGTGGCGCGAGGCGCACGGGCAGCCGGTCGACCCCGGCGATCGTGAGCGTGTCCTCGGCGTCCTCCAGGGGCTGGAGTCCGCGGGAGCGTTGACCCAGCTGCAGGTGAACACCGGACGGCAGGCGGGCGGCTCGATGTTCGGCGGTCCGACCC
>JAAYSB010000135.1 GCA_012518475.1 Intrasporangiaceae bacterium
AAGGTCAAGCCCACGGTGCGCATCATCAACGCCGCGCGTGGTGGCATCGTCGACGAGGAGGCCCTCGCCGAGGCCCTGCGCGAGGGACGGGTCGCGGGCGCCGGCATCGACGTGTTCGCCAAGGAACCGACGACCGAGAGCCCGCTGTTCGAGTTCGAGTCGGTCGTCGTCACCCCGCACCTCGGCGCCTCGACCGACGAGGCCCAGGAGAAGGCCGGCGTCGCAGTCGCCCGCTCCGTGCGGCTTGCTCTGTCCGGTGACCTCGTGCCCGACGCGGTCAACGTCGACGGTGGGCATGTCCCCGAAGAGGTGCGCCCGGGCATCGCGCTGGTCGAGAACCTCGGCCGGATCTTCACCGCGATTGCCGGCGCCTGCCCGGTCCAGCTCGACGTCGACGTCAAGGGTGAGATCACCGCGCACGACGTGAGCATCTGGAAGCTCTCCGCCCTCAAGGGGCTGTTCTCGGACATCACCGACGACCCGGTGACCTATGTCAACGCCCCGCTCATGGCGGCGGAGCGCGGATGCGAGGTGCGGCTGCTCACCGACCCGTATGCGCACGACTTCCGCAACATCACCGAGCTGCGTGGGACGCTCGCCGACGGGCGGATGGTCTCGGTGTCCGGCACGCTCACCGGGCCGCGGATGGTCCCCAAGATCGTCGGCATCAACGGCTTCGACCTCGAGATCCCGATCTCGGAGCACATCGCCTTCTTCACCTATGAGGACCGCCCCGGTGTCATCGGGCAGATCGGCAACCTGCTCGGCGACGCGAACGTCAACATCGCAGCCATGCAGGTGGCCCGCAACGCCGAGGCCACCCAGGCCCTCGTGGCGCTCACCGTCGACTCGAAGATCCCCGACGACGTCCTGTCCGGCATCTCCGAGATCGTCCGCACCGAGGCCATCCAGGTCGACCTCGACTGAGCTCCGGTCGCCGGGTGATCTGCCTCTCACCTGGACGTTCTCGCGTCCATCATGTGGATGAGGAGTTTCGCCTGCCAAGACGCGCACGTACCGTCGTCGGTATGTCGTGGCGCGTGATTCTTCTTCGCAGCCGCGGCGAGGTGAGCTAGACAGTCGGTCCTCTCGTCGCGGTGATCCCGCGCTGCGCAAGGACGCGCCCGACCGACTGAACAGCACTCGCCCCTCACCCGGGGCTCGAGCACTCACCACCCCGAGCCACCATCCCTGTCAGGAGGACAGTCATGAGCGAAGAGGCACAGAACGCGCGCCAGGCGCTGCAGGAGTCGATGGACCTGCGGGAGCAGGGCCACACCAACGACTGAGCCATGATCCAACCTCGTGGGTGGACTGGGGGCGACCACCGTCGCCCCGACTCCACCCGCGAACGCGGTTGACCATCATGATCCGAAGGGCCCGACCGGCGCAGTGCCGGTCGGGCCTTCGGCGTTCCCGGCCAGGCGTGAATTCGGTGACCGATCTGCGAGACGGACGGTCCGCATACCGGGACTGCGACCTAGGGTCTGGGGCTATGAGTGAGAGCACGCCGACATCCCTCGACATCGCCGTCATCGGTGGCGACGGCATCGGTCCGGAGGTCGTTGCGGAGGGTCTGAAGGTCCTTCGCGCCGCCGCCGATGACGTGACCGTGCACACCACCGAGTACGACCTCGGCGCGCGGCGCTGGCACGCGACGGGGGAGACGCTGCCGGAGTCGGTGCTGACCGAGCTGCGCGGGCACGACGCCATCCTGCTCGGTGCCATCGGTGACCCGACAGTCCCGAGCGGTGTCCTCGAGCGGGGTGTCCTCCTGCCGCTGCGGTTCGCGCTCGAGCACTACGTCAACCTGCGTCCGGCCAAGCTCTTCCCGGGCGTGACGAGCCCACTGGACGTGGCTGCGGTGGCCCCGAACGGAATCGACTTCGTCGTCGTCCGTGAGGGCACCGAGGGGCCCTATGTCGGCAACGGCGGCGGCCTGCGCGTCGGCACCGCGAACGAGATCGCGACCGAGGTCAGCGTCAACACCCGCTTCGGCGTCGAGCGCGTCGTCCGGGACGCCTTCGCCCGGGCTCAGGCTCGCGAGCGCAAGCACATGACCCTGGTCCACAAGCACAACGTCCTCACTCACGCCGGACATCTGTGGCGGCGTACGGTCGACGAGGTGGGCGCGGAGTTCCCCGAGGTCGAGATCGCCTACCAGCACGTCGACGCAGCGACGATCTTCCTCGTGCAGGACCCGGGTCGCTTCGACGTCATCGTCACCGACAATCTCTTCGGCGACATCATCACCGACATCGCGGCGGCCATCGCCGGCGGTATCGGGCTCGCGGCGTCGGCGAACATCAACCCCGACCGCAACGTCCCATCGATGTTCGAGCCGGTCCATGGGTCGGCCCCGGACATCGCCGGCCAGGGCAAGGCCGACCCCACGGCGACGGTCCTCTCCGTGGCCATGCTGCTCGAGCACGTCGGCCGAGGCGACGCTGCCCGGCGCATCGAGACCGCGGTCGCCGCCGACCTCGCTGAGCGCGGCTCGCACGAGCGCTCGACCTCGGCTGTCGGCGACGCGATCGCCGGCCGCCTCTAGCCGGACTCCACGGCTGCTGAAGGCCGTGAGCGGTAGGTTTGGTCCATGACTCTCTCGTTCCCCGTCACCCCTGCCGCGAACCCGCGATCCTCTCAGGAGCGCGACGAGATCCTCGCCAACCCTGGGTTCGGCACGAACTTCACCGACCACATGGTGGTCGCGACGTGGTCTGCCGACGAGGGATGGCACGACGGCAAGGTCGTCGAGTACGGCCCGATCACCCTGATGCCGTCGGCGGCCGTCCTCCACTACGCCCAGGAGATCTTCGAGGGCCTCAAGGCCTATCGCCATGAGGACGGGTCGGTGTGGTCCTTCCGCCCGGAGGCCAACGCCCAGCGTCTGAACCGCAGCGCGAGCCGGCTGGCCCTGCCGCAGATGGATGAGGAGGACTTCGTCGGGTCCCTTCGCGCCCTCGTCGAGGTCGACAAGGACTGGGTGCCGTCGGCATCCGGAGGTGGCGAGAAGAGCCTGTATCTGCGGCCGTTCATGTACGCGTCGGAGGCCTTCCTCGGCGTCCGGCCGGCCAGGGAGGTGACCTACTCGGTCATCGCCTCCCCGGCCGGTGCCTACTTCGCCGGAGGCCTGAAGCCGGTCACGCTCTGGTTGTCGACGCAGTATGCGCGGGCCGGCCGAGGCGGCACCGGTGCCGCGAAGTGCGGTGGCAACTATGCCTCCTCGCTGGCTCCTCAGCTCGAGGGCATCGAGCAGGGCTGTGACCAGGTTGTGTTCCTCGACGCCTCGACCCAGACATACATCGAGGAGCTCGGCGGGATGAACCTGTTCTTCGTCATGAAGGACGGAAGGATCATCACCCCGCAGCTGACCGGTTCGATCCTCGAGGGCGTCACCCGGGCCTCCATCCTCGAGCTCTCCAAGGAGCTGGGCCTCGACCCGCGCGAGGAGCAGATCGAGATCGAGCAGTGGAAGGACGGGGTGCGCTCCGGCGAGATCCAGGAGATCTTCGCCTGCGGCACCGCCGCCGTCGTCACGCCGGTCGGCGAGCTGAAGTGGGACGGTGGCTCTGCTCCGTCCACCGCGGGCGAGGGTGGTGGCGAGGTGACGAAGTCGATCCGCGAGCGCCTCCTCGACATCCAGTACGGCCGCGCGGAGGACATCCACGGCTGGATGACCCGCCTGGTCTGAGCGTGCTGCCATGAGCCCGCGGCTGATCGCGACCGACCTGGACGGGACCTTCCTCCGGTCCGACGGGACGGTCAGTGAGCGAACCGTGCGGGCCTGGTCGTCACTGCCGGACCTGGGGATCGAGACGGTCCTCGTCACGGCCCGCCCGCCCCGCTGGCTGCACGATCTCTCCCATGTCGTCGGTGCCCACGGCATCGCGATCTGCGGCAACGGTGCGTTCGTGTATGCGGTCGAGCGTCGCGAGGTCATCGAGACGCACTGCTTCGAGCAGGGTCTGCTCGCCGACATCATCGGCGACCTGCGCCGGGCCGTGCGAGGCGTGCGCCTGGCTGTCGAGACTCCCACCGGGCCGGTCTTCGAGGCGAACTGGCCGGATCCGCACCGGGATCCGGTGCACCGGTCATCACCGCGTGGCGACATCGCTGTCCTGCTGGCTGAGCCGGTGGGCAAGCTCCTTGCGCTGGCTCCCCGGCTTGCGACCGAGGAGTTCCTCGAAATCGTCGCTGAGGTGGTCGGCTCGCGTGGTCGCCTCGCCTACAGCGGAGCCTACGGGCTGGCCGAGATCAATCCGGCGGGAGTGACGAAGGCGGCTGCGCTCGAGCGCTGGGCTCACGAGCGCGGTGTCGAGGCCGACGAGGTGTGGGCATTCGGGGACATGCCGAACGACCTGCCCATGATCGAGTGGGCCGGGGTCGGCGTGGCGGTCGCCAATGCCCATCCGGATGTCCTCGCCGTGGCCGATGTCGTCGCGCCGAGCAACGACGACGACGGCGTCGCCGTCACTGTGGAGGCCCTGCTCGCGGACTGAGCGCCGTGGTGCGGGCACGCCGTGTCGTGATGCACGGCAGTTCTGACGGACAATGGTGTGATGAGCACACGCATCCGACTCGCGATCGCGACCGGTACCGCAGGTGCGCTCGGAGCGTTGGCCGTCGCCGCCCGCAGGACGGGCCGCGACGTGGGGGAGCAGATCGGCGGGGTCCCCGACGGTGCCCGCCTGGTCCGGATGCAGCGGTCGGCGCAGTGGCGGGACGGCCGGTTCCACAACCTCGACCGCGCGGCCCAGGACGATACGCCGACCGACCCGATCGGCGCACGTGATGTCGCCCGTCGGTTCCTTGCCGAGCGGGTGCAACGGGTCCCGGAGCGCGACATCCCCGTGCACAGCGGCGGTGCGACCCTGCCCGAGGAGGGGACGCACTTCACGTGGCTCGGGCACGCCTCGGTGCTGCTGTCTCTGGGCGGCGAACGGGTGCTCTTCGACCCGGTGTGGAGCGAGCGCTGCTCACCGAGCCTGCACGTCGGGCCGCGACGGCTGCACCCCGTGCCGTTCCCGCTCGAGCACCTCCCCGAGGTCTCCGCCGTCGTCATCAGCCATGACCACTACGACCATCTCGACATGGACACAGTCGTCCGGATCAGTGAGCGGCAACCGACGTGCCGCTTCGTCGTACCCCTGGGCATCGGCGCGCACCTCGAGCACTGGGGAGTCGACGCCCGCCGCATCACCGAGCTCGACTGGCACGAGTCGTGCCAGGTCGGCTCACTCGAGCTGACCGCCGTTGCGTGTCAGCACTTCTCGGGACGGGGAGTCCGGCGGAACAACACCCTGTGGTCTTCGTGGGTGGTGCGGTCGGCGGCAGGTGCTGTCTACTTCTCCGGCGACACGGGATACTTCGACGGCTTCGAGAGGATCCGGCTCGACTACGGGCCCTTCGATGCCGCGTTCATGGCGATCGGGATGTACGACCAGGCTTGGCGCCCGATGCACCTCGACCCGGAGGAGGCGGTGCAGGCCACCGTCGAGCTCGGCTCACCGCTGGCCGTCCCGATCCACTGGTGCACCTTCGCCCTGGCGCCGCACGCCTGGTCCGACCCCCCCGAGCGGTTCCTAGCCGCGGCCGAGGAGGCCGGCATCGCCTACGTCATCCCCGAGGTCGGGGAGGCCGTCGACCTGGACGACCCCACAGCCGCCGGACCACCGTGGTGGCGGGCCTGAGGGATGTGCCCAGGCGGTAGGCGACGCCGTGGCACAGAATCACCATCTCCGCTGCCAGGCATCCGGTTCAGTCGAGAGGTCGGTTCGCCTGCGGGCGGAGCATGGCGGGCTGGAGCGCGGTGGCCGGGCCCCGTCGGAACAGCAGCGGTCGGGGACCGCTCGATGAGGCGCCTCGCTCGTCGGTGGGCAGGACGAATCCATCTGTCGAGAGGACCTTGCGGCGGAAGTTGCCCAGGTCCGGAGCCAGGCCCCAGACGGCGGCGTAGACCGCGCGCAGCTCGGCGAGGGTGAACGGCTCGGTGACGAACTGCGCCGCGAGGGTGGTGTACTCGAGCTTCGAGCGGACCCGCTCCAAGGCATCTCTGACGATCTCGGCGTGATCGAAGGCCAGGGCCGGGCCGTCGGCGTCGAGCAGGTCCTCGACGGTCCACCAACGGGCGTCGGCAGCGTCGGAGCCGGCCTGCGGGTCGGCGAGGCCGGGGGCCATGACGACGTAGGCGATGGACACGACCCGCATGCGAGGGTCCCGGTCGGGGGCGGTGTAGGTCCCCAGCTGCTCGAGGTGGACCGGGAGGTCCCCACCGAGCGAGGTCTCCTCAGCAAGCTCGCGACGCGCCGCCGTCGGCGCATCCTCATCGGGCTCGATGAAACCACCGGGTAGCGCCCAGTGCCCGGAATAGGGGTCTGCGCCGCGCTCGACGAGGAGCACGGACAGGGCCCCGTCCCTGATGGTGAAGACTGCCAGGTCGACGGTCACCGCGAAGGGCGGGTGGGCCGATGCGTCGTAGCCCGTCGGAGCCTGCGCACGTTGCCTGCCCTGCTCGGCGCTCATGACGACAGCTCCACGCCGGCGGACCGCATCTCATCCAGGGCGGCGGCCGAGGTGTCCGGGGCGACCCCGGCGTGCAGGTTCTCGAGCAGCCGCACGTCCAGCCCCGCGTTGCGGGCGTCGAGAGCGGAGGCGCGCACGCAGTAGTCGGTGGCGATGCCGCACACGTCCAGGTCCGTGATGGAGTGGTCCCGGAGCACCTGGATCAGCGTGCGACCGTCATCGGTGGTGCCCTCGAAGGCTGAGTAGGCCGGCACGCCCTGACCTTTGCGGACGTGAATGTCGACACCGGCGGTGTCGAAGGCCGGCGCATAGTCCGCGCCGGACGTGCCCTGGACACAGTGCGCCGGCCAGTCCTCGAAGTGCCCGCTGTTGCTGGAGTCCGGGTGGTGCCAGTCCCGTGAGGCGACCACGAGTGCATAGTCGTGATCCCCGTTGACCAGGTCGCTGATCCGCCCGGCGACTGCGTGGCCGCCGTCCACCGCGAGGGAACCACCCTCGCAGAAGTCGTTCTGGACATCGACGACGAGCAGCGCGCGGGTGGGGCTGTCGGCGGTCATCTAGATCTCCTCCTCGGTGACGGTGTGCAGAGCGGTGCCGTGGCTCACCTGACGCAGCTGGTCGGGGAGTCCGGCGAGGATGTGCGCAACCCGGGCACGGGTGTCGTCGAGGGAGCGCTGCGGCATGATCTCGCCGGCGCGGACGAGATGGTGCTGGAGCGGTTCGGCACCCTCCGGGACCTCCCCGTCGAGGGAGAAGAACTCGCGCCCATCGGGATAGCGGTAGGCGGTCTTGAACCCGCCCACCGACGCCTTGGACTTCGAGGCCTTGGCGACTGATCGCAGCGGACCACCCGGGGCGTCGGAGACTGCCACCAGCTTGTAGACCATGCTCGCCGTCGGGTGGCCCGACCCGGTGGCGACCCGGGTGCCGACGCCGTAGCCGTCGATGGGGGCGTCCGCGAGCGCCGAGATCACGTACTCGTCGAGGTCACTCGTGACGATGATGCGCGTCTGCGTGGCCCCGAGGTCGTCGAGCAGGGTGCGCGCGCGCCGCGACTCGATGGCCAGGTCACCCGAGTCGATGCGCACCGCCCCGAGCCCGGTCCCGGCAACCTCGATCGCCGTGCGGATGCCCTCCTCGATGTCATAGGTGTCGACGAGAAGGGTGGTGCCGATACCCAGGGCCCGGATCTGCGCCTCGAAGGCGGCCCGCTCACTCTCGTGAGCCAGGGTGAAGGCGTGAGCGGCTGTGCCGATGGTGGGCACGCCGTATCTCCGGCCGGCGGCCAGGTTGGAGGTGCCGTCGAAGCCCGCCAGATAGGCCGACCTGCCGACCGCGACCGCGGCCTCCTCATGGGCTCGGCGGCTGCCCATCTCCAGCAGAGGGCGACCCTGGGCTGCGATGGCCATCCGGGCTGCGGCGGAAGCGATGGCACTGTCATGATTGAAGATCGACAGGGCGATGGTCTCGAGGAGGATGCCCTCGCCGAGCCGCCCGGTCACCGTGAGGAGCGGCGAGTTGGGCCAGTACAGGTCGCCCTCGGCATACGCGTGGATATCACCGCTGAACCGGAAGTCGCCGAGCCAGTCCGCGGCCTCAGGAGTCAGTGCCCCGTCCTGGATGAGCCAGTCCTTCTCCTCCGGCGTGAAGGTGAACTCGTGGAGTGCATCGAGGAACCGGCCGAGACCGGCGACGATCCCGAAGCGACGACCCTCGGGCAGCCGCCGCGCGAAGAGCTCGAAGACCGCGTCGTGCTCGGCGGTCCCGTCGGCGACGAAGGAGCTGAGCATCGTCAGTTCGTACTTGTCGGTGAGCAGCCCGGTTGTCCGGTTCTCGCTCATGACACCTCCTCGTCGTCGAACTGACTGTATTTCGGTGCAGGATTCGCGTCCACCGGAGGCCGACCAGCATACGGACACCGGATGGTATGCGTCGCTGAGCCTGGCAGGGTAGGTCCCGTGATGACCTTCCACGCCGCCACCGCGGCCGTCATTATCGACTAGCGCGACGAGATCCCATCTCGTCGCGCAGACCTCCCACACCCGGGGGGTCTTTTGCTTTGTCGGGAAGGTTGATCACCGCAGGTGGCCAGCCGGACCGGATCAGCAGACAGGTCGGCGCCCACACCCCGGGCATCGGACTGGCGGACGCGATAGTCGACAATGGACCCGATCGAACCGACCGGACCCACGAGTGATGTCGGATGGTCACCTACGCGACGTGATGCCCACGTCGGGGAGGCCTGGCCGGTCAGGTCGCCCCGACGGGGCGTCATGACCTCCGAGTCCCCGGGATCCGCCCCGCCGGACCCCACCAGCGAAGTGAAAGAGCGATGACGACCCAGACTCCCAGCCCCGACTCTCTGTGGGTCGACGGCGACCTGCACGTCTATGACACGACCCTGCGCGACGGCGCCCAGCAGGAGGGCCTCAACCTCTCGGTCGCGGACAAGCTCGCCATCGCGCGTCACCTCGACGATCTCGGAGTCGGGTTCATCGAGGGGGGCTGGCCCGGCGCGAACCCCAAGGACACCGAGTTCTTCCACCGCGCGCAGACCGAGCTGTCGCTGAAGAACGCGACCCTTGCAGCCTTCGGTGCGACCCGCAGGGCGGGGGGCCGTGCCGCCGAGGACCCGCTCACTCTCGCCCTGCTCAACTCCGGGGCGCCGGTTGTCACCCTGGTCGCGAAGTCCCACACCGGTCACGTCGAGCGGGCGCTGCGGACCACGCTCGAGGAGAACCTCGAGATGATCCGGGACACGGTGCGGTTCCTCACGGGGGAGGGTCGCCGCGTCTTCGTCGACGCCGAGCACTTCTTCGACGGCTACCGGCTCCACCGCGACTACGCCCTCGAAGCGGTCCGGGCCTCGATGGAGGCCGGTGCCGAGCTCGTCGCGCTCTGTGACACCAACGGCGGGATGCTCCCCAACGAGGTGACCGACATGGTCGGCGACGTTCTCGCCGCGACGGGAGCCAGGGTCGGCATCCACTGCCACAACGACACCGGCTGCGCGGTCGCGAACTCGATGGCGGCGGTCGAGGCGGGCGCCACCCACGTCCAGGGCACCATCAACGGCTACGGCGAGCGCACCGGCAACGCCAACCTCGTCACGGTCGTGAGCAACCTCCAGCTCAAGAAGGGTCTCAAGCTCGTCGAGCCGCAGCGCCTGCGTGACTCGACCCGGATCTCGCACGCGATCAGTGAGATCACCAACGTCCCTGCATACTCTCGTCAGCCCTACACCGGGTCGAGCGCGTTCGCGCACAAGGCCGGCCTGCACGCGAGCGCGATCAAGGTCGACCCCGACCTCTATCAGCACCTCGACCCGGCACTCGTCGGAAACGACATGCGAATGCTCGTCTCCGACATGGCCGGCCGGGCCTCGATCGAGCTCAAGGCCAAGGAGGTCGGCATCGACCTCGACCCGGCGTCGGAGGAGGGCGCGGCGAGCATCGCTGCGGTCCTCGCCACCGTCAAGGACCTCGAGCTCCGGGGCTGGACCTTCGACGCCGCGGATGCCTCCTTCGACCTCCTGCTCCGTCGCGAGCTCGGCCTCATCGAGCCCTACTTCGACGTCGAGTCCTGGCGAGTCATCACCGACCGCCGCGGCGACGGTCAGGCACTGTCGGAGGCGACCGTCAAGGTCCTGGCCGGGGGCCACCGCAACGTCCAGACCGGTGAGGGTAACGGGCCCGTCAACGCTCTCGACCACGCGCTGCGGGCCTGCCTCGCCACGGTGTATCCGGAGCTGGAGAAGTTCGAGCTCATCGACTTCAAGGTCCGCATCCTCGACGCCTCGCACGGCACCGACGCCGTGACCCGGGTCCTCATCGAGACCAGCGACGGTGCGACCACGTGGACCACTGTCGGCGTGGACGCCAACATCATCGAGGCATCCTGGAAGGCGCTTGTCGACTCGATCACCTACGGACTGCTCCGGGCAGGGGTGGAGCCCCGCTGAAGGCCAGCGGCCGGAATCCAAGCCCTCGACCAGGACCCGTCTGGCAGACCAGCCCGGCGGTCACTCCAGAGTCGGGTCAAGCAACGCCCACCCATGCGACGGAGAAGGGGAGAGATCAGCTGGTGGGTCGCCAGATCCGGTCAAGGTAGTCGACCATCGAGCGGTCCGAGCTGAAGAACCCGGTCCGAGCGACGTTGAGGATCGCCTTGCGGGACCACTCGTCGTGGTCGGCGTACGCCTCGTCCACCTTGCCCTGCACGTCGATGTACGAGCGGAAGTCCGCCAGCGTCATGAACCGGTCGCGGTACAGCAGGTCGTCGACCACGGGGGCCGCCGACTTGCGGTCGCCGCGGGTGAAGTGCCCGCTCGCGATGAGGTCGATGGTCTGACGGAGGGTCTCGTCCTGGCGGTAGCAGTCGGTGGGGACGTAGTGGTCCTGCAGTGCGGCGACCTCCGGCTCGCTCATCCCGAAGAGGAAGAAGTTGTCGTCCCCGACGAGCTCGCGGATCTCGACGTTGGCGCCGTCGTCGGTGCCGATCGTCAGTGCGCCGTTGAGGGCGAACTTCATGTTGCCCGTGCCGGAGGCCTCCTTGCCGGCGAGCGAGATCTGCTCCGAGAGGTCGGCCGCGGGGATGAGCACCTCGGCGAGGGTGACGTTGTAGTTCTCCGGGAACGCGACGGCGAGTCGCCCCTGGAGCCGGTCGTCACCGTTGATCGTCTCGGCGACCGAGTTGATGAGGAACATGATCTCCTTGGCCATGTAGTAGCCAGGAGCCGCCTTGGCGCCGAAGACGAAGGTGCGCGGGGTGAGGTCCTCGAGGGGGGTCCGACCCGAGATGACGCCCTCGTAGAGAGAGACGACGTGGAGGAGCTTCAGGGTCTGCCGCTTGTACTCATGCAGTCGCTTGACCATGACGTCGAGCATTGCGTCCCGCGGCAGGTCGAGTCCGTCACGCACCTTGAGGGTCTCGATGAGGCGGACCTTGTTGTCCTGCTTGACCTGCCGGAACCGCTCACGGAACGAGGCGTCGTCGGCGAAGGGCTCCAGGCCCTTGAGCCGGTCGAGGTCGGTCACCCACTCCTCGCCGCCGAGGGCCTCGCTGATGAGCTCGCTCAGCGCCGGGTTGGCCTGGCGGATGAAGCGGCGGGGGGTCACGCCGTTGGTGACGTTGGTGAAGCGCTCCGGCCACAGGCGCGAGAAGTCCGGCAGGACCTTGTCCCGGAGCAGCTCGGAGTGCAGCGCCGCAACACCGTTGATCTTGGTGCTCGCGACCGTCGCGAGATAGGCCATCCGCACCGCGCGCTCGGGGTGATCCGCGACGATCGAGACCCGGCGGACGAGGAGCTCGTCGCCCGGGTACTCCTCGCGGACCTGGGCGAGGAACTGGTCGTTGATCAGGTAGATGATCTCCAGGTGGCGGGGCAGGAGCCGCTCGAGCAGGGACGTCGGCCAGACCTCCAGCGCCTCCGGCAGGAGCGTGTGGCAGGTGTATGCGAAGCACCGGCTCGTGATGTCCCACGCCTCGTCCCAGTCGAACCCCTTGAGGTCGATGAGGATCCGCATGAGCTCCGGGATCGCGATGACCGGGTGGGTGTCGTTGAGCTGGAAGGTGATCCGCTCCGGCAGCTGCCGCAGATCGAAGTCGTCCTCGAGGGTGTGCTCGATGTAGTCGTGCAGGGAGCAGGCGACGAAGAAGTACTGCTGCTGTAGCCGCAGCTCGCGGCCCTGTGGCGTCGAGTCCTCCGGGTAGAGGACCTTGGAGATGTTCTCGGCGAAGGTCTGCGCCCGGACCGACTGGGCGTAGTCGCCGGCGTTGAAGATCTGCAGGTCGAACTCCTGGGTGGCGCGGGCGCTCCACAGCCGGAGCGTGTTGACGACGCCGTTGCGGTACCCCGGGACCATGTAGTGGTAGGGGATCCCCTGGACGTTCCAGGACGGGACCCACCGGGTGCGCTCGCGGCCGTCGTCGTCGGTGTAGGTCTGGGTGTGCCCACCGAAGTCGACCTGGACCGCCCGCTCCGGGTGCGGGAACTCCCACGGTGCGCCGAGGCTGAGCCACGAGTCGGGCAGCTCCACCTGACGGTTGTCGACGAACTTCTGCCGGAAGATGCCGTACTCGTAGCGGATGCCGTAGCCGATGCACGGCACGTCCATCGTCGCGAGTGAGTCGATGAAGCAGGCTGCCAGCCGGCCGAGGCCGCCGTTGCCGAGCCCGGGCTCGACCTCCTGGGACATGAGCGTGTCGATGTCGATCCCGCACTGGTCCATCGCCTGGGTGGCGATGTCCTGCAGCTGGGTCGCCAGCAGGGCGTTCTCGAGCTGGCGGCCGAGGAGGTACTCGGCAGAGAGGTAGCCGACCATCTTCTCGGGGTTGGCCCGGCGCCGGACACCGGCCTCGAGCCAGCCGGCCATGAGGTAGTCGCGGACGGTCTTGGCCAGGGCGAGGTACTGGTCGTTGACGGTGGAGCGCTCGAGGAGCACGCCCTGGGCCATGTTGAGCTTGCGGAGGAAGAGCTCGACGAACCCGTCGACGGTCTTGCGAGGCTGCTCGACGACGTTCTTGGCGAACGGGTGGGTCGGTTCCTTCGTCGGACCGAGGACGTTCGGCGCGTGGGTCGGCGACTCTGTGAAGGAGGCGGGAGCAGCGGTCGAGGGGAGGGGCGTCGTCACGACTCACCTTTTCGGGTCGGTCGGCAGGCCGGCGTGTGAACGCCGCCTGCCTGCTGGGGTGGGGGGAGCGGCGCCAACTGCGTTGGGGACGTCCGCATCGTCTGGCATCCAGACTAGCGAATGCGGGAGCGTTTTCGCAGTCTGGGTCAGGGAGGGCATACGGCCGGTGGAGCCGACTCCGAGGAACGCCTACGTCAGGGTGTGTATGGCCCGGCGGCGGGGCCGGGGGTGACAGTGTGGGGCGGTGCGTGGTTACAGTGGCAGGGATGGGCAGGTGCCCAAGGCACCTGTTCACGTCGGCGAACCGACGCAGCATCGAAGCCTCGACAGCACGACGACAGAAGGAGCCGAAGAATGAAGAGGACGTATGCCCTGGCCGCCTCGGCCACCCTGGTCCTGACACTGGCCGCTTGCGGGAGTGACCCCGAACCCACCACCCCGGCGACGGATGGAGCAGGTGGGGAGACCACGGGGGAGGAGACCGCCACCGGGGGCGACACAGCCACGGCGGAGGACACCGCCACCGGGGACGACACCGCCGGCGACTCGGCGCTTCCCGACCTCAGCGGGGAGGAGATCGAGGTCGCCGCCGTGTGGACCGGCACCGAGGAGGAGCGCTTCACCATGGTGCTCGACGCCTTCGAGGAGCAGACCGGCGCGACAGTTCAGTACACCTCGACCGGTGACGACATCGCCCCTGTCCTGACCCCGCGCGTCGAGGGTGGGAACCCGCCCGACGTGGCCATGCTGCCGCAGCCCGGACTGCTCAACCTCTTCGCCGGGCAGGGCGCGCTCCAGACCCTCAGCCCCGAGGTCGAGGCTGCGATCGACGCCAACTACGACACGGTGTGGAAGGACCTCGGAACGGTCGACGGCAGCCTCTACGGCGTGTGGTTCAAGGCCGCGAACAAGTCGACGATCTGGTATGACGTCGAGGCGATCGACGCCGCCGGCGTCACCGAGCCGGCCAGCTGGGCCGACCTCGTTGCCGCGTCGCAGACGATCTCCGACTCGGGAGTGACCCCCTGGTCGATCGCCGGTGCCGACGGCTGGACGCTGACCGACTGGTTCGAGAACGTCTACCTGTCCCAGGCGGGACCCGAGATGTACGACCAGCTCACGAACCACGAGATCCCGTGGACCGACCCGTCGGTCGAGCAGGCTCTGACCACGCTCGCCGAGATCTGGGGCCAGGACGGCTTCGTGGCCGACGGTGCCGCGCAGACCGACTTCCCGACCTCGGTCACCAACGTCTTCAGCGCCGGCAACGCGGCCATGGTCTACGAGGGTGACTTCGTGGCTGGTGTCATCTCCGGTGAGACCGATGCTGTGGTCGGCGAGACCGCCAACTTCTGGCCCTTCCCTGCGGTCGGCGATGCTCCCGCCGTTGTCGGTGGCGGCGACGTGGCCGTCGGCTTCACCGACACCGAGGGCACAATGGCGCTGCTGCAGTTCCTCGCCTCGCCCGAGGCGGCCGAGATCTGGGTCCAGGAGGGTGGCTTCACCTCGCCGAACAGCTCGGTGGACACCGCGCTGTACCCGGATGACATCTCCCGAGGCATCGCCGAGGGCCTCATCGCCGCCGGTGACGCCTTCCGGTTCGACATGTCCGACCAGGTGCCGCCGGAGTTCGGTGGCACCCCCGGTGCCGGTATGTGGCAGGACCTGACCGACTTCCTCAACAACCCTGAGGACGTCCAGGGCGTCATGGAGAGCCTGGAGGCCAACGCTGCCGCAGCCAGCGGCCAGTGACCCCGGGAAGACCTGACCTCGGGCACATGATGCGGATCATCACGTGACAGCGACCACGACCGCACGCACGGTGCCCGCCGCTGACCAGCGGCGGGCACCCAAGCGGCGGACCCCGATGTGGTTGGTCCTGCTCTTCCTTGCGCCGGCCAGCGCCCTTCTCGGGGCGCTGGTGCTGTATCCGATCGGGTTCAGCATCTGGCGCAGCCTCTTCAACTCCACAGGCACATCGTTCGTCGGGCTGGACAACTACGCCCGGATGTTCACCGACCCGAGCACCTTCACGGCCCTGCGCAACAACGTGATCTGGGTGCTCGTCGCCCCCCTGACGGTGACGGTGCTCGGACTCATCTTCGCCGTACTCACCGAGCGGGTGCGGTGGGGGACTGCCTTCAAGCTCATGGTCTTCATGCCGATGGCGATCTCGTTTCTCGCCGCCGGCATCATCTTCCGGGTCGTCTACGACCAGGACCCGGACCGGGGGGTGGCCAACGCCATCGTCACCTCGGTGCACGACATCTTCAGCTCCCAGGGCAGCTACCCGGACACCAGACCGAGGGACGCGGAGTTCCTCGTCGGCTCGGACACGGCCGGCTACACATCCGCCGACCCGGTCGAACCAGGAACGACCATTGCCCTGCCGATGCTGGGTGTCGACGCGGGCCTGCTCCCGGAGGAGCCGGTCACCGCACTGGAACCCGAGGCGGCCGAGCCGGGCACGATCAGTGGAACCGTGTGGTTCGACTTCACCCGCGGCGGGGGAGGTGAGCCGGGACAGATCGATGACAGCGAGTCGGCGCTGCCCGGCATGCTGGTCCAGGCCGTTGTCGACGGCGAGGTCGTCGGAGAGGCGACGAGCGACGACGACGGCCGGTTTGTCATCGAGGGCGTGGACAGCGCGGCCACCATCACCCTCCCGGCCTCCAACTTCAGCGCGCCCTTCCGGGGGGTCTCCTGGCTGGGTCCCGGCCTCGTCACCCCGGCGATCATCGTGGCCTATGTGTGGATGTGGGCCGGGTTCGCCATGGTCCTCATCGGCGCCGGCCTGGCCGCCATCTCCCGCGACGCCCTCGAGGCCGCCCGCATCGACGGCGCGAACGAGTGGCAGGTGTTCCGGTACATCACGGTGCCGCTGCTCGCGCCGGTGCTCACCGTCGTGCTCGTGACCATGATCATCAACGTGCTCAAGATCTTCGACCTCGTCTACATCATCGCGCCCGGGTCATCGGCCCAGGCCGCCAACGTCCTTGCAGTCGAGATGTGGTCGGTCTCCTTCGGCGGCGGGCAGGACTTCGGCATGGGCAGCGCTCTGGGCGTCTTCCTCTTCCTGCTCGTCCTGCCGGCGATGATCTTCAACATCCGACGATTCCGTCAGGAGCAGCGATGACGGTAGTGACCGGCGGACCAGCCGCCGACCCCGTGCCCCCGGGCGAGGAGGAGCCCCGTCGGCTGCCCCCGGTGCGCCGTCCCGGCGCAGCGTCCCGGGTGCAGTCCTTCCTCGGCAGAGGCATCGTCTCGACGGTGCTCGCGATCATCGCGCTCTTCTGGATGCTCCCGACCATCGGGCTGTTCATCGCCTCGCTGCGCACGCCGCAGGCCAACAGCACCTCGGGCTGGTGGAACGCCCTCCTCGAGCCGGCCCAGCTGACCATCGACAACTACCGGAACCTGCTGTCCAACGACGGCATGGTCAACGCGTTCTTCAACACCGTGTGGATCACGGTCCCCTCGACGCTCCTCGTCGTGATCCTTGCCGCCCTCGCGGCCCATGCCTTTGCGTGGATGGACTTCCCCGGCCGCGACTGGCTGTTCATCGGTGTCGTCGCTCTGCTGGTGGTGCCCGTGCAGGTGGCCCTCATCCCGGTGGCGGGTCTGTTCGGTGACCTGGGGATCTTCGGCTCACGGCTGTCGGTCATCCTCTTCCACGTCGCCTTCGGTCTGCCGTTCGCGGTCTTCCTGCTGCGCAACTTCTTCGCGGCCATCCCCAAGGAGCTGCTCGAGGCGGCCCGGATGGACGGGGCCGGCGAGGCCCGGATCTTCTTCAGCGTCATCCTGCCGCTGGGCCTACCGGCCATCGCCTCGCTGGGGATCTTCCAGTTCCTGTGGGTGTGGAACGACATGCTCATCGCGCTGGTGTTCGCCGACTCCAGATCCGCCCCGCTCACGGTCGCGCTGCAGTCTCAGGCACGCCAGTTCGGCTCGAACATCGACATCCTGGCCACGGGAGCGTTCCTGTCGCTCATCGTGCCGCTCATCGTCTTCTTCTCGTTCCAGCGCTACTTCGAGCAGGGCGTGCTCGCCGGCTCCGTCAAGTAGCCGCACGCTGCGCTTCTGGGTGGGTGGGCCCACGAGCAGTCGTCAGCCCACCCACCGGAGCGGGTCCCAGGTCAGGTGCCCTTGACATTGACGATCTGGCGCAGGGTGTGCCGGATCTCGACGAGATCCGAGGCGTCGGCCATGACCTGGTCGATGTCCTTGTAGGCCGCAGGGATCTCGTCGAGGAACGCGGCCGAGTCCTCGAACTCGATCCCGACCATGGCCTCGCGCAGCTGCTCGATCGTGAACGTCTTGCGGGCCCGGGTGCGCGAGTACACCCGGCCGGCACCGTGCGGCGCCGACATCAGCGACAGCGGGTTGCCCAGCCCGGATACGACATACGATGCCGTGCCCATCGAGCCGGGGATGAGTCCGGCCTCGCCCGTTCGCGCAGAGATCGCACCCTTGCGGGACAGCCAGACCTGCTTGCCGAAGTGCTTCTCGGACTCGGTGTAGTTGTGGTGACAGTTGATCTCCTCGATCCGCTCCACCGCGGCGCCGGTCCACTCCGCCAGACAGGTGAGCATCCGGTCCATCATCTCCTCGCGGTTGAGCAGCGCGTAGTGCTGCGCCCACCGCATCTGACGGATGTAGGACCAGAACTCGTCCGTCCCCTCGACGAGGTAGGCGAGATCCGGGTCGGGCAGGTCGATCCACGAGCGCTCACAGAACGTGCGGGCGACACCGATGTGGTGCTGGGCGATCTTGTTGCCGACCCCACGCGACCCTGAGTGCAGGAACAGCCAGACCCGGTCCTCCTCGTCGAGGGTCACCTCGAGGAAGTGGTTCCCGGAGCCGAGGGTGCCGAGCTGGAGGTCCCAGACCGACGCATACCGACCGGGATCGAACCCCGCCTCATCGGCCAGCGACTCGAGCTCGGTGACACGCTCAGCGGTATGCGTCCGCGAGATCCGCGGGTTCCTCGCCCCGGCGGACAGCGGGATCGCCGAAGCGATGGCCCTGCGGACGACGGAGCGGTCCGCAGGGAGCTCGTCGACGTGGAACTGGGTGCGCACGGCCACCATTCCGCAGCCGATGTCGACACCGACCGCGGCCGGCATGATCGCGCCGAGGGTGGGGATGACTGAGCCGACGGTCGCGCCCTTCCCGAGGTGCGCGTCCGGCATGAGCGCCAGATGCGGATAGATGAACGGCATGGTCGCCGTCGTCTCCGCCTGCGCGCGGGTGCCCTCATCGAGGATGGAGGCCCAGTTCATGAGCCTCGTGGTGATCTTCTCCATCGTCCTTCCCTTGTCCTGTTCGGCGGTGCCGTCGAGCCCTTCTCGTTTCGGGCCTCGTCGAGGGTAGATGTCGGGAGCGGCTGGGTCACAGGGTTTTTCGCGAGGCCCCCGCGAGGAGGGAGTCGCAGACGTCGTGAAGTCGCCGCCGCAGAGCGTTGGAGCGGGCGGTGAACGCGCGCTGGGCCTCTGCGTAGGAGCGCTTGCCCTCGGGTGTCTCGATGCGGATCGGTTCCAGGCCAAGATCCAGGAGGTCATAGGGGGAGGCCTGCATGTCGAGGGTGCGGATGTCGGCGGCGAGCTCGAAGGCATCGAGAGTCAGCTCACCGGGCACGGCCGGGGCGAGCTTGAAGCACCACTTGTAGACGTCCATCCCCGCGTGCAGGCATCCCGGCTGCTCCATCGCCACCTGGCTCTCCCGGGAGGGCTGCAGGGCGTTGCGTCCACTCGCCTCGGGAGTGAAGAAGCGGAAGGCATCGAAGTGCGAGCACCGGATCTGGTGGGCCTCCACGACCTCGTCCGTGCCTGCGCTCCCCAGCCGCAGCGGCCACCGGTCGTGGCGCACCTCGTCCTGGTCCAGCCGATAGACCATGGCCCACTCGTGCAGGCCGAAGCAGCCGGTGAATGCCGGCCTTGACAGCGTCGCCTCCATCAGCTCGCGGACGAAGCGCACTGTCGAACCGCGTTGAGCCACAAAGGACTCCACGTCGAGCCTGACTGCGCGGTCTGCGTCGGTCCGGTAGTGCCGCCACGCGGCCTGTTGGGAGTCGGACGCGTCCTGGAGGCGCACGCCCGGGCCGGGGTGCCAACGACGCAGCCTCGCTGGCGAGTTGTTGTAGTAGACGAAGAGGAAGTCGGCGACCGGATGGGACCGGCCGGCCACCCGTCGGTCCCGGTGCGCGGCAGTGAGGGCATCGGCGCGTGACCGGTGGCGAGCGGCATACCCCTGCCACTGGGATCTGGTCAGGACGGTCACGTCCGCCACGATACGGACCCGTGGAGAGGGTGACCGAATGCGCACCGGCTGGCTCCTCTCTGAGCCGCGCGAGGACCGGGCTGGGCACGGGCGGCGGTGAGCGGCGCATACATTGGAGCCATGCGTATTGCGAGATTCACGACAGGCGAGGACCCCGTCTACGGACTGGTCGACGGCGCGGGGGAGAAGATCGCCGAGATCACCGGCGACCCGCTCTACACCAAGATCGAGCTGACCGGGCAGACCCACCTCGTCGACGACGTGCGGCTGCTCGCCCCGGTCATTCCCCGCAGCAAGGTCATCGGGATCGGTCGCAACTACGCCGACCACGCCGCGGAGATGGACAGCGACGTCCCGACCGAGCCGATGATGTTCCTCATCCCCAACACCGCCGTCATCGGGCCGGGGGACCCCGTCGTCATCCCGCCGACGACGTCCGAGGTGCACTACGAGGGCGAGCTCGCCGTCGTCATCGGCCGGATGTGCCGGGACGTCGCGCCCGAGGAGGTCAGCCGGGTCGTCTTCGGATACACCTGCGCCAATGACGTCACCGCCCGGGACCTCCAGCGCGGCGACGGGCAGTGGGCCCGCGCCAAGGGATTCGACACGTTCTGCCCGCTCGGGCCGTGGATCGAGACCGACCTCGACCCCTCGGGGCTGTCCCTGACGACCCGCCTCGACGACGAGACCGTCCAGGACGGCACGACCGCCGACCTCGTCTTCGGCGTCGCCGAGCTCGTGTCGTATGCGTCGCGCGCCTTCACCCTCCTCCCCGGCGACGTCATCCTCACCGGCACGCCCGCCGGAGTCGGCCCGGTCACGGCGGGCCAGCGGGTCGAGGTCGAGATCGAGGACATCGGGATCCTGTCGAACCCGTTCGTCACCCCCTGACCCGCCTGGTCGGGGTGGGCCGCGACCAGGCTGCGGCTGGGCCCGCCGGAGCCATAGAATCGGCTCCACTATGACTACTTCTGACTCGACTCCCGACTCGGGCGGTCCCCGCCTGCGCGTCGCGCCGTCGCCCACCGGCGACCCGCACGTCGGCACCGCATACATGTCGTTGTTCAATCTCGCGTTCGCGCGCCAGCAGGGCGGTCGGTTCGTCCTGCGGATCGAGGACACCGACCGGGCGCGGTTCCGGGAGGACAGCGAGCAGCAGGTGTTCGACACCCTGCACTGGCTCGGGCTGGACTGGGACGAGGGGCCGGACGTCGGCGGTCCCTATGCGCCGTACCGGCAGAGCGAGCGGCTCGACACGTATCGCCCGTATGTCGAGCGGCTGCTCGAGCAGGGTGACGCGTACTACTGCTACTGCACGCCCGCGCGGCTGCAGGAGATGCGGGAGCGCCAGCAGAAGCTCAAGCAGCCGACCGGCTATGACCGGCTCTGCCACGGCAGGACCCGGGCGGAGCGCGCGGAGCTCGAGGGGTTCAGCGAGACGCCGGTCGTGCGGATGCTCATCCCGGAGGACGTTCCGCTCCGGTTCCCCGACCTGATCCGCGGTGAGGTCAGCGCCCCGATGCCTGACGACCAGGTCATCCTCAAGGCCGACGGGTTCCCGACCTATCACCTCGCCGTCGTCGTCGACGACCACGAGATGGGCATCACCCACGTCGTCCGCGGCGAGGAGTGGATCTCCTCGACCCCGAAGCACCTGCTCCTCTATCGGATGCTCGGACTCGAGCCGCCGGCGTTCGCGCACATGCCGCTGCTGCGCAACGAGGACAAGTCGAAGATCTCCAAGCGGAAGAATCCTGCGGCCCGGCTCACGTGGTTCCAGGAGGAGGGCTATCTTCCCGAGGCTCTGGTGAACTTCCTTGCGCTGCTGGCCTATCCGCCGATGATCGAGGCGGACGGCAGCGAGCGGGAGGTGTTCTCGTTCGGCGAGTTCTCCGACCGCTTCGACTGGTCCAAGGTCAACCCGGTCGGCCCGATCTTCGACATGAAGAAGCTGTCGTGGCTCAACGGCGTCTATCTGCGCGAGCTCGAGCTGGGCGACTTCACCGCGCGCCTGCTGCCGTTCCTCGAGCAGGCCGGGGTGCTCTCGGGCAACCCGTCGCTCGGTGAGCTCGGTCGGCTCAAGGACGTCGCCGAGCTCATCCAGACCCGGATCGGCACCCTCAAGGAGGCGGCCCCGCTCGTCGCGCCGTTCTTCGTCGCCGACGACGAGCTCGTCGTGGCCGAGGACGCCCGGGGTGGGCTCGCGGACAACGCGGGGGAGGTCCTCGACGCCGCCATCGCCGCGCTCGATCAGATCGACGACACCGGCCGGGGACTGCTCGGCTCGGAGAGCGACTGGGCTGCCGCCGGGATCGAGGCGGCGCTGCGGACCGCGATCGTCGACGGCCTCGGCATCAAGCCGCGGTTCGCCTTCGGGCCGTTGCGCGCCGCGGTGTCCGGCTCGCGGATCTCGCCGCCGCTGTTCGAGTCGATGGAGATCCTCGGCAAGCACTCGACGATGAACCGCCTCCGGAGGCTGCGCGAGACGGTGTGACCGAGGTGTGCGTGGAGAGGCGGACGTCGTGCGCCGCCGAACCTGCGATTTGGGGAGTCTGACCGGGTGTGGGTAGTATCGACCCTCGGTTCACCGCCCGCGCGGAGCGGACTGGAAGGCCTGCGAGGAGCAGGCGCGCCAGCGCAGACGAAGGGGCGGGGATACCCCTTGGGGTATGGTGTAATTGGCAACACAAGTGATTCTGGTTCACTCGTTCTAGGTTCGAGTCCTGGTACCCCAGCCATCGGTTCCACCGCGCTCTTCCCCGGAGCGCCACGGAAGCCGATTGGGAAGAATCCGCCGCTCGCGGTAAGGTTTCTCCTCGTGTCACGGCCCCGTTGTGTAGTGGCCTAGCACGCCGCCCTCTCAAGGCGGTAGCGCGGGTTCGAATCCCGTCGGGGCTACGCCGTGACGAAGGCCCACCTGGTCAGCAGGTGGGCCTTCGCTCGTTCTCGGGGTCTTGTAGGTCGTCCGGATCTGGGTGTTGCTGGGTTCATAGGTCTGTGTCGGCTGATCCGCACGGTGTCGCCGACTCCGCTCCGTGTCGTCTGATCCGCACGGTGTCGGCCATTGACGACACAGCGGTGACTGGACGACACAGCGGTGACTGGACGACACAGCGGCTGCCGGGCAGGGCGGGATCCTGTGCTGGGTGGAGGTGCGCGCCGGCACAGGTGCGCCTCGGCAAAGGTGAGACGTCCGGTGCCACCACCCGGGGATGGAGGGTCTTCAGAGGCCGAGGAGGGCGCGGGCGATGAGGAAGTAGATGATCAGCCCGGTCGCGTCGATGAGGGTGCTGATGAACGGGTTGGAGAACACGGCCGGGTCCGCGCGCAGCACCCGGGCGATCAGCGGGATGACACCGCCGGCGACGGCTGCGAGGGTGCACATGATGAGCATCGTCAGGCCGATGACCTCGCCGATCGTCACGGAGTACACGACGCTGACGATCACGAAGGCGAGTCCGCCGAGGATGAGGCCGAGGAAGAGCCCGACGACGCCCTCGCGCGCGACGACCTTGAGGGCGTCCGAGGGCCTGACGTCCCCGAGGGCCATGGCGCGGGTCACTGTCGTCGCGGCCTGGTTGCCGGTGTTGCCGCCGGTGCCGATGAGCAGCGGGATGAACACCGACAGCACGACCATCTGCTCGAGGGTCGACTCGAAGGTCTCGAGCACCTGCACCGTCAGGGTCGCCCCGACCGCGAGGACGAGGAGCCAGACGATCCGGGACCGGACGATCTGACGACGCGGGGTCGACAGATAGGGACTGCGCAGCGGCTCCGACCCACCCTGGCGGGCCTGGTCCTCGGACTCGGCCGCCTCGAGGACCGAGAGCGCGTCGTCCACGGTGAGGATGCCGACGAGGCGGTCCTCGGAGTCGACGATGGGCAGCGCGAGGCGGCCGGCGTCCGCGCAGCGGCGGGCCGCCTCCTCGGCGGACTCGGTGGCGTAGGCGAGGTCGGCCGGACGGGAGAGGTCCCCGATGAGAGCGTTCGGGTCGGCACGGAGCAGGTCCCGCAGACCGACGACACCGACGACGCGGCGCTCGTCGTCGACGACGGGAAGGGTATAGATCGTCTCGGCCGCGTCGAGCAGGTTGTGCACCCGGGCCAGGGCCCGGTTCACCGTCGAGTCGACCCGCAACGGGATGACCTCGGGACTCATCCGTCGCCCGACCGATCCCTCGGGATAGCCGAGGACGGTCGCGGTCAGCTGGCGCTCGGCCGGGCTGAGTCCGTGCATGAGCCGTTTGGCGACCTTGGCGGGCAGCTCGTCAAGCAGGCCGACCCGGTCGTCGGGGTCGAGATCGTCGAAGACGGCGGCCACCTCGTCGTCCTGGAGGTGGGCGACGAGCTGGGCCTGGGAGCCCGCCGACATGAACTCGAAGACCTCGAGCGCGTGGTCCTTCGCGAGCAGCCGGAACAGGACAGCCTGCTGCGACGAGGGGAGCCGGCCGAGGAAGGTCTCCAGGGCCTGGGCGGAGACACCGGCAGCCAGGTCTCGGGCGCGGGGGAGATCCCGGGCGCTCAGGGCGGCGGTGAGCTCGCGGTCGTCCCAGAGGAGGGTTGGCTCGTTCATGGTCGCTCCTCCGTGAGCCGGGAATGGTGGCGGCCGCAGGCGGCCGGGGGGATCAGCCCTCGCCGCGCTGGGCCTCCTGCTGGGCGGCGTGGCGGGCCAGTACCTCGGTGAGCTTGTTCGCCCCCGCGATCACGGTGGCGGCGTGCAGCCGGCCAGGCTGGCGGGAGAGTCGCTCGATGGGTCCGGAGATGGAGACGGCGGCGATGACCCGGCCGCTCGGGGAACGGACGGGGGCCGAGACGGAGGCGACGCCGAGCTCACGCTCGCCGACGCTCTGCGCCCAGCCGCGACGGCGCACCCCGGACAGGGTGGTTGCCGTGAACGCGGCACCCTGCAGGCCGCGGTGCAGACGGTCCGGCTCCTCCCAGGCGAGCAGGACCTGGGCGGCGGAGCCGGCGAGCATCGTCAGGGTCGCGCCGATCGGGATGGAGTCGCGCAGCCCCACTGGGCGCTCGGCGGCCGAGACGCAGATGCGGTGGTCGCCCTGGCGGCGGAAGAGCTGGGCGCTCTCGTTCGTGTGGTCGCGCAGCGCCCCGAGAACGGGGCCGGCGGCCGCGAGGAGCTTGTCCTCCCCGGCTGCGGCGGCGAGCTCACCCATGCGCGGTCCGAGGATGAAGCGGCCCTGGAGGTCACGCGCGACGAGGCGGTGGTACTCGAGGGCGACGGCCAGTCGGTGAGCCGTGGGCCGCGCCAGACCGGTGGCCGTGACGAGCTGGGCGAGCGTTGACGGGCCCGCTTCGAGTGCACTGAGAACGATGGCGGCCTTGTCGAGGACGCCGACTCCGCTCGAGTTGTCCATGTAATGATATTGCCGTCTCATGACCTGAGACGCAAATCCGCCGCTCGGTATGCCGTGCGAACCTCCCAGGAGGGTTCACCGCATCCGGTGGCCCGGCATCGCTTTGCACGTTGGCACCGGGCCCACCGGTGTGCCCTAGAAAGGTCGAGATCGCATGGCCCAGACTCTTGCTGAGAAGGTGTGGGACGCCCACATCGTCAGGCGCGCGGAGGGCGAGCCGGACCTGTTGTACATCGACCTCCACCTGCTCCACGAGGTGACGAGTCCGCAGGCCTTCGACGGGCTGCGGATCGCCGGTCGACAGGTGCGCCGGACGGATCTGACCCTGGCGACCGAGGACCACAACGTCCCGACGAC
>JAAYSB010000136.1 GCA_012518475.1 Intrasporangiaceae bacterium
CTCTTTGAGTATCAAGCCCGTGACGTATTCGAGAAGCACGGTGTCCCCGTGCTCGCCGGTGCGGTCGCCACGACTCCGCAGGAGGCCCGCGCGGCCGCCGAGGAGATCGGTGCCAAGAGCGGCGGCGTCACCGTCGTCAAGGCCCAGGTCAAGACCGGTGGTCGTGGCAAGGCCGGCGGTGTCAAGGTCGCCAAGTCCGCTGAGGAGGCCGAGCAGCACGCCGAGGCCATCCTCGGGATGGACATCAAGGGCCACACCGTCCACAAGGTGATGATCGCCCAGGGCGCTCAGATCGCTGAGGAGTACTACTTCTCCATCCTGCTCGACCGCGCCAACCGTTCCTACCTTGCGATGTGCAGCAAGGAGGGCGGCATGGAGATCGAGCAGCTCGCCGAGGAGCGTCCCGAGGCTCTCGCCAAGGTCGAGGTCGACCCCAACGTGGGCATCGACGACCACAAGGCCCAGGAGATCGTGGACGCGGCCGGCTTCGACGCCGACACCGGCGCCGCGATCGTGCCGGTCCTGAAGTCGCTGTGGACCGTCTACCACTCCGAGGACGCGACGCTGGTCGAGGTGAACCCACTGGTGAAGACCGAGGCCGGCGACATCGTGGCTCTGGACGGCAAGGTCACCCTCGACGCCAACGCCGCCTTCCGCCAGCCCGACCACGCCGCCCTCGAGGACGTTGCGGCCGCCGACCCGCTCGAGGCCGCGGCGAAGGAGAAGGACCTCAACTACGTCAAGCTCGACGGCAACGTCGGCGTCATCGGCAACGGTGCGGGACTGATGATGAGCACCCTCGACGTCGTCGCGTACGCCGGCGAGCAGTACGGCTCCTCACCGGCAAACTTCCTCGACATCGGTGGTGGAGCCTCTGCCGAGGTGATGGCCAACGGTCTTCACATCATCCTCAGCGACCCGCAGGTCAAGTCCGTCTTCGTCAACGTCTTCGGCGGCATCACCGCCTGTGACGCGGTCGCCAACGGCATCGTCGGTGCCCTCGAGAAGCTCGGAGACGAGGAGGACCGCCCCCTCGTCGTGCGCCTCGACGGCAACAACGTCGAAGAGGGCCGGCGCATCCTCGCCGACTTCAACCACCCGCTCGTGACCATCGAAGAGACCATGGACGGCGCCGCGGCCAAGGCCGCCGAGCTGGCCGCGGCCAAGTGACGTCAGGAAAGGCGTAAAGGACCCACCTCATGGCAATCTGGCTCAACTCCGACTCCAAGGTCATCGTCCAGGGCATGACCGGCAGCGAGGGCATGAAGCACACCACGCGCATGCTCGCCTCCGGCACCCGGATCGTCGGCGGCGTCAACCCGCGCAAGGCCGGGCAGACCGTCGACTTCCCCGGCGACGTCCAGGTCCCCGTCTTCGGCACCGTCGACGAGGCGATGGAGGCCACCGGCGCCAACGTCTCCGTCGTCTTCGTCCCACCCGCGTTCGCCAAGGACGCCGTCATCGAGGCCGTCGACGCCGGCATCCCCCTCCTGGTCATCATCACCGAGGGCATCGCCATCCGCGACAGCGCGGAGTTCTGGAACTACGCCAAGGGCAAGGGCACCCGGATCATCGGCCCGAACTGCCCCGGCCTGATCAGCCCCGGCGAGTCCAACGCCGGCATCATCCCCGCGGACATCTCCGGCGCCGGCCGGATCGGTCTGGTCTCCAAGTCCGGCACACTGACGTACCAGATGATGTACGAGCTGCGGGACTTCGGCTTCTCGACCGCCGTGGGCATCGGCGGAGACCCGATCATCGGCACCACGCACATCGACTGCCTCGAGGCGTTCCAGAACGACCCCGACACCGATGCGATCGTCATGATCGGCGAGATCGGTGGCGATGCCGAGGAGCGGGCCGCCGCATACATCAAGGACAACGTCACCAAGCCGGTCGTCGGCTACGTTGCCGGCTTCACCGC
>JAAYSB010000137.1 GCA_012518475.1 Intrasporangiaceae bacterium
CCGCCGCTCCGGAGCGGACGAGTGGCTGACCGGGGTCATGCTCTCCCTCGGCATCTCCGCGGCGGACCTCATCCTTGGTCGGCCTCGTGGTGCAGAGGTGGTCGAGCCCGAGGACAAGGCTCTGGGCGACTTCGCGTCGCTGACCGCCAACGACCTGCGGGAGGAACACACCCCGTGACAACCTCGTCTCGACCTGACGGGAACGGTCCCTCGGTCGTCGTCCTCGACTACGGCAGCGGCAATGTCCGCTCCGCCGTGCGCGCCCTCGAGCACGTCGGTGCCTCGGTCACCCTCACAGCAGATCCCGACGCGGTGCTCTCCGCGGACGGCCTGCTCGTGCCGGGGGTCGGAAACTTCCACTCGTGCATGCGCCAGCTCACCGCTGCCAAGGGCCCCGTGCTCATCGGACGCCGACTGGCCGGGGGCCGGCCGGTGCTCGGGATCTGCGTGGGGATGCAGATCCTCTTCGACGGCTCCGAGGAACCGGCTGCCGTCCGTGAGGACGGGCTGGGGGAGTGGCCCGGTGTCGTGTCGCGGCTCGAGGCCGACGTCGTGCCGCACATGGGCTGGTCGGCTGTGGCGGCACCGGAGGGCTCCCGGCTGTTCGCGGGCATCGAGCACGAGCGGTTCTACTTCGTCCACTCCTATGCCCTGCCCGAGTGGGTCATGCCCGAGCCGACCGGCTCCTTCGCCGGCCAGGCCCCGGTCGTCACCACGGCAGTGCACGGACACCGGTTCGTCGCCGCGGTCGAGAACGGCCCACTCACCGCCACCCAGTTCCACCCCGAGAAGTCCGGCGAGGCAGGATTGACCCTGCTGCGCAACTGGCTCAGCACCCTGTGAGCCGCCACACCTTTCTCTCCCCCGGCGAGAAAGGGTGACTCCACCACGCTTCGGCAGCGTGTGGAAGCCACCCTTCAACGGGTGGGGAGAGAAAGTTGTGACAGACCCGAGAGGACCGTCATGACCGAGCTGCCCCGCCTCGAGCTCCTGCCCGCCGTGGACGTCCGCGACGGCCGAGCCGTCCAGCTCCAGCAGGGGGTTGCGGGCAGCGGATGGGACTTCGGCGACCCGGTCCAGCGGGCCCTGGCCTGGCAGGAGCAGGGCGCCGAGTGGATCCACCTCGTCGACCTCGATCGTGCCTTCGGGACCGGGTCCAACGCCGGGGTCCTCGCTGAGATCGTCGGCCGCCTCGACGTCCACGTGGAGATGTCCGGTGGGATCAGGGACACCGAGTCCCTCGAGGCTGCGCTCGCAACCGGATGCCGCCGCGTCAACATGGGCACCGCTGCACTCGAGCACCCCGAGTGGACCGCGGCCGCGATCGCCGAGCACGGCGACCGCATCGCCATCGGGCTCGACGTCCGAGGCACCACGCTCGCCGCCCGGGGCTGGACCCGAGAGGGTGGCGACCTCTGGGAGACCCTCGCGCGCCTCGACTCCGAGGGCTGCGCGCGGTATGTCGTCACCGACGTCGCCAAGGACGGCATGCTCCAGGGCCCCAACCTGCAGCTGCTCCGCGACGTGTGCGCTCGCACGGACCGACCGGTCATCGCCAGCGGTGGGATCTCGACCTTGGCCGACATCCAGGCGTGCCGCGACCTCGTCGGCGAGGGTGTCGAGGGCGCGATCGTCGGCTCGGCGCTCTACAAGGAGGCTTTCACCCTCCCCGAGGCGCTCGACGTGGCTGGGCGCCCCTGACATGTCGGGCACGTCACCGCATCCCCACGACGCGGGTCGCACTCACGACTCGGCGGGC
>JAAYSB010000138.1 GCA_012518475.1 Intrasporangiaceae bacterium
GCCGTCTTCGTCCAGAGCCACCTGCACGAGCACCCTGCGCTCGGCTGGATCATGAGCTGCCTCACGGCCTTCGGTGAGGCGAGCCGCATGACGCAGTTCAAGGACAAGACGGCCAAGGGACAGAACGCCAACGTCGGGCTGTTCACCTATCCGATGCTCATGGCGGCCGACATCCTCATGTACGACGCCGCCTTCGTCCCGGTCGGGGAGGACCAGCGCCAGCACCTCGAGATCACCCGTGACCTTGCCGAGCGGTTCAACCAGCGCTTCGGGGAGGGTGGGCTCGTCGTGCCGGAGCCCTACATCCTCAAGGAGGGGGCGAAGATCATGGACCTGCAGGAGCCGGCCTCGAAGATGTCCGGGTCCACGTCGGCGGACAAGGGCCTGATCCTCCTCAGCGACGAGCCGAACCGGATCGTCAAGAAGATCAAGTCCGCCGTCACCGACACCGACGGTGAGGTCCGCTACGACCCGGAGCACAAGCCGGGCGTCTCGAACCTGCTCGTCATCCACTCGGTGCTGTCCGGCACACGGATCGAGGAGCTGGAGCGGACGTTCCTCGGCCACGGCTACGGCCACCTCAAGAAGGAGGTCGCCGAGGTCGTCGTCACGGCCGTGGAGCCCTTCCAGCAGCGGATGGCCGAGCTCATGGACGACCCCGCCGAGCTGGACCGCATCGTCGCCCAGGGCGCCGAGCGGGCCCGCGAGATCGCGGCGACCACGCTCGCCCGCGTCTATGACCGGATGGGGCTGCTGCCCCCGGCGCCAGCCCGCGCGCACTGAGCGGGACCCGACCCGCAAACCCTGGATTCTGCGTTAGTGTGCTGCGGCATGGCCACGATCGGTGTAGCAATCGCTGTCCCGGACCCGCACGCAGCCACCCTCCAGCGGTGTCGGGAGATGTTCGGCGACCCGTTGGCCGCATCGATCCCCACCCACATCACGATTCTGCCCCCGACGCACGTCGAACCCGAGGAGCGCAGCCGCTTCGAGGAGCACCTGCAGTGGGTCTGTGAGCAGGTCGCACCGTTCGAGATCCACCTGCGGGGGACAGGCACCTTCCGGCCGGTGTCGCCGGTCGTCTTCGTCCAGCTCGCCTCCGGGATCGCCCAGTGCGAGGGGATCGAGGCAGCAGTGCGCTCCGGGCCGATCGAGCGGGAGCTGCAGTTCAACTATCACCCGCACGTGACGGTCGCCCAGGCGATCGACGACACCGCGCTCGACCACGCCTTCGACACCTTGTCAGCCTTCGAGGCACGCTTCACCGCCTGGGGCGTCCACCTCTATGAGCACGGCGCGGACGAGGTATGGCGCCCGGTGAGCTGCTTCGAGTTCGGCCTGCGCGAGAACCGCGACTGAGGTAGCGGCCCGGTTCCCGCCCCCTTTCGGGCGTGCCACAACCTGGTAATTGCCAGGTTGTGGCACGGCGCGGGCGGGCTCAGTCGGCGTCGGGGCCGTGACCGAGGGCCTCCAGGACGCGGCTGCTCGAGTCGGCCTTGTCCTCGCCGCCCACCCCGAACGCCATCTCGATGCCGAGCTCGGCGCAGACGGCCGACTCGCTGGTCGGCATCGCGTCCGGGTCGCGGCGGTCGCCCCCGTTGCAGAACACCAGATCCGTCGAGGGGTATGCCTCACGCACCTTCCGCAGTGACGCGGTGACGCTCCCGTCGTCGTCGACGGCGATGAAGGCGTCGTCGACGACGCGCAGTGCCTGGACGATGCGCAGCCGGGTGGCCTCGTCGAAGATGACCTTGCCCTTCTTCATCTCCTGCTGGGCGTCGTTGTTGACGATGACGACGAGGTAGCCGTCGCCGAGGTCACTGGCCCCCTCCATCATCTGGAGGTGCCCGATGTGGAGGGGGTTGAAGTATCCGCTGACGATGGCAGCGCGGGCAGGCGTCGTCCTCATGGGCAGCAGGGTACGTGGCGCGCGGCGGCGATCAGCCGTCGTAGCCGATCTCGACGCGTCGGTTCTGCTGCCGCCCCTCGGTGTTGTTCAGTCCACCGCGACGATGGGGAGGACTCCCCGATGACCTGCCTGAATGCCCTGTGCTCATTGAGCTCGTCCCAGTCGCCACGCGCCGGTGGTCGCAGGGAAGCAGCCGTCGGTCGGTGAAGTTGCCCACGCGGACGATGTGGTCGCGGATGCAACTACTAGGTTGGTGACCATGAGTGACACCGGTGCGCCCGCCGAGACACCAGCCGAGCCGCTGACCGCAGCCGAGACCGCCGAGGAGCTGCCCGAGGTCGAGGTCTCCCCGGCAGAGGAGATCGCCCTCGCCGCAGGCTTCCCCCCGCAGACCCACGAGCGCTGGCAGGAGCTGGTGGCCGGGGTGGTCAACCGCAGCCGCGCCGAGGACGCCCGGCTCTCCGGGGCCGATGCCGAGGACACCCTGCGCTCACACCTCCCCGGCGGGCTGACGATCGATCCGCTCTATCTCCGTCCGGCGGAGGCCCGCCCGCTCGGCGTCCCGGGCGCCATGCCCTTCACCCGGGGCCGGGCGATGCGTGACGCCGACGTGCCGTGGGACGTCCGCCAGCTGCACGACGACCCTGAGGTCGGCCTGACTCGGGCCGCAGTCCTTGACGACCTCGAGCACGGAGTCACCAGCGTCTGGCTGCACGTCGGCACCGACGGCCTCCCCGCCGCTGATGTCGAGGAGGCACTCGCAGACGTCCAGCTCGACCTCGCCCCCGTGGTCGTCTCCTCCGTGGATGCCCAGACCGAGGCCGCGACCATCCTGCGCGAGATCCTCGAAGGCAGTGCCGACGCGACCGGCAACCTCGGGCTCGACCCGATCGGCGCCGCGGCCCGGCTGGGTGCCGCTCCGGACCTCGATGGTCTGGCGCGCGCGCTGGTGGGCCTCGACCCAGAGCGGATCCGCGCGATCACTGTCGACGCCCGCGTCTATCGCGACGCAGGAGCCACCGCGATCGAGGAGATCGGGTATGCGGTCGCCACCGGCCTCGCCTACGTCCGCCACCTCGCTGGAGCAGGGATCGCGCCGGCGGAGTCGTTCCCCCACATCGAGTTCCGCGTCTCCGTCGACGCTGACCAGTTCCTCGGCATCGCAGCGCTGCGCGCCCTCCCCCGCCTCTGGGCGCGCGTCGGCGAGGTCCTCGAGGTCCCCGAGGCCGACCGCGGTGCGCGCATCCACGCCGTCACCGCCCTGCGCATGTTCACCCGGGACGACCCGTGGGTCAACATCCTCCGCAGCACCATCGCGACGTTCGCTGCGAGCGCCGGGGGGGCGGACGCGATCACGGTCCTGCCCTATGACACGGTCGCCGGGCTGCCCGAGAAGTTCTCGCGCCGGCTCGCCCGCAACACCCAGATCGTCCTCGCCGACGAGTCCAACATCGGTCGGGTCACCGACCCGGCCGGGGGGTCCTGGTACGTCGAGGACCTCACCGACGATGTCGCCAACGCCGCCTGGACGGTCCTCCAGGAGGTCGAGGCTGCCGGAGGGATGGTCAGCGCACTCTCCGACGGACTCGTCGAGCGTCGGCTGGAGACCGCCCGCAAGGAGAGCGACCGCCGCCTCGCCACCCGCGAGCAGCCGATTACCGGGGTCAGCATGTTCCCCAAGATCGACGAGACCGCTCTCGACCGGCGCGCCCGGACCTCGGTCTCCGACCAGGGGCTCGTCCCGCGCCGTGACTCGGCCGTCTTCGAGGCCCTGCGCGACCGGGCTTCGGCGAACGCGCCGACCGTCGTCGTCGCGGCCCTCGGCAGCCGCCGCGACTTCGGCGCCCGCGAGACCTTCATCTCGAATCTCCTTGGCGTGGCAGGTATCTCGACGCAGACGATCGAGGGTGACGCCGACGCGTTCCTGGCTGCAGTGAAGTCGGTCGGGACCACGGTCGTCGCACTCGCCTCCTCCCCGAAGGGGTATGCCGAGCACGCCGCCGACGTCATCGCCGCCCTCCGCGACGGAGGAGTGGAGACGATCATCGTGGCAGGCCGGGCCCGGGAGCTCGGCGACGCGGCCGACCGGGTCGATCTCGAGGCATACCAGGGTGCAGACGTCGTCGCTCTCCTCGGTGACGTCCTCGACAGACTCTCCCCACGGAAGGAGGGAGGCGACCGATGACTGAGCACACGGTCCCCGACTTCAGCACCATCGACCTCGGTCCCGCGAGGCCCGGAACCGGTGAGGCGCCCACCCGTGAACCCTGGCTCACGCCGGAGCAGATCGAAGTCAAGGCGCTCTACACCGAGGACGACCTCGAGGGACTCGACTTCCTCGAGACCATCCCCGGGGCACCGCCGTTCCTGCGCGGGCCCTACCCGACGATGTACGTCAACCAGCCGTGGACGATCCGCCAGTACGCCGGGTTCTCGACGGCGGAGGAGTCCAACGCGTTCTACCGACGCAACCTCGCCGCCGGGCAGAAGGGACTCTCTGTCGCGTTCGACCTGGCGACTCACCGCGGGTACGACTCGGACCACCCGCGCGTCACCGGCGATGTCGGAATGGCAGGTGTGGCCATCGATTCCATCCTCGACATGCGCCAGCTGTTCGACGGGATCCCGCTCGACCAGATGAGCGTGTCGATGACCATGAACGGTGCGGTCATCCCGATCCTCGCCCTCTACGTCGTCGCCGCCGAGGAGCAGGGCGTCGCGCCCGAGCAGCTCACCGGGACCATCCAGAACGACATCCTCAAGGAGTTCATGGTCCGCAACACCTATGTCTATCCGCCCGAGCCGAGCATGCGGATCATCTCGGACATCTTCGCCTTCACCTCCGAGCGGATGCCGCGGTTCAACTCGATCTCCATCTCCGGCTACCACATGCAGGAGGCGGGGGCGACGCAGGACCTCGAGCTGGCCTACACCCTCGCCGACGGCGTCGAGTACATCCGCGCGGGCAAGGCTGTCGGCCTCGACGTCGACGTCTTCGCGCCGCGACTGTCGTTCTTCTGGGCGATCGGCATGAACTTCTTCATGGAGGTCGCCAAGATGCGGGCGGCCCGCCTGCTGTGGGCGCGGCTCGTCAAGGACCAGGGCGCGCAGAACCCCAAGTCGTTGTCGCTGCGCACCCACTCGCAGACCTCCGGCTGGTCGCTCACCGCGCAGGACGTGTTCAACAACGTCGTGCGCACCGGCATCGAGGCGATGGCCTCGACTCAGGGGCACACCCAGAGCCTGCACACCAACGCCCTCGACGAGGCCATCGCCCTGCCGACCGACTTCTCGGCCCGGATCGCCCGCAACACCCAGCTGCTCATCCAGCAGGAGTCGGGCACGGGTCGCACAGTCGACCCCTGGGCCGGATCGGCCTATGTCGAGCGCCTCACCCACGACATCGCCCAGCGCGCATGGGCGCACATCGCGGAGGTCGAGGCTGCCGGTGGCATGGCCAAGGCGATCGAGGCCGGCATCCCCAAGATGCGCATCGAGGAGGCGGCCGCCCGCACTCAGGCGCGCATCGACTCCGGCACCCAGCCCGTCATCGGCGTCAACCGCTATCCCGTCGACGGCGACGAGGAGATCGACGTCCTCAAGGTCGACAACGCCTCCGTCCGCGCCCAGCAGCTCGCCAAGCTGGAGCGGCTGAGGTCCGAGCGGGACGCGTCGGAGGTCCAGGCCAAGCTCGCGGCGCTGACCGAGGCCTGCCGGCGGGACGGCGGACGGAACATGTCCTCGAACCTGCTCGCGCTCGCGATCGACGCGGCCCGCGCCAAGGCGACCGTCGGCGAGATCTCCTCCGCGATGGAGGAGGTCTTCGGTCGCTACACCGCCCAGATCCGTACGATCGGAGGCGTGTACAGCGCTGAGGCAGGTCATGACGCGACGGTCCAGGAAGCCCAACGGCTCGTCGACGAGTTCGCCGAGGAGGAGGGCCGCCGCCCCCGGATCCTCGTGGCGAAGATGGGTCAGGACGGGCACGACCGTGGTCAGAAGGTCATCGCCACCGCGTTCGCCGACCTCGGCTTCGATGTCGACGTGGGTCCGCTCTTCCAGACGCCCGACGAGGTCGCCAGGCAGGCCGTCGAGGCCGATGTCCACGTCGTCGGAGTCTCGTCGCTCGCCGCCGGTCACCTCACGCTGGTCCCGGCGCTGCGGGCGGCACTCGACGAGCTCGGCCGACCCGACCTGATGATCGTCGTCGGGGGAGTCATCCCCAGCCAGGACTTCGAGCAGCTGCGCGAGCAGGGTGCCGACGCCATCTATCCGCCCGGCACGGTCATCTCGAAGGCTGCCATCGAGCTCATCGGTGAGCTCCGCGAGCGGGTCGGCACCGGTGCGGGACCGGCCGACGACCCTGCGGACGGTTCTGCCGGCTCAGGACGCTGATGGCGGGGCGCTCCCGCCCGGTCCGGGCGCGTCCGCCGGTCGACGTCCCGGCGCTGGCCGAGGCGGTGCGGTCCGGGGACCGGGGATCGATCGCGCGGGCGATCACCCTCGTCGAGTCGACGCGGGCTGAGCACCGAGAGGCGGCGAGTGAGCTGCTCGGCCTGCTTCGTGCATACACCGGGTCGGCGATCCGGGTGGGCATCAGCGGGGTGCCGGGGGCCGGCAAGTCGACCTTCATCAACGCCCTCGGGTCGCGGCTCGTCGACGCGGGGGAGCAGGTCGGCGTCGTCGCAGTCGACCCGAGCTCGCGGCGCACCGGAGGATCGATCCTCGGGGACCGCACCCGGATGTCCGACCTCAGCAACCGAGACGGCGCCTTCGTGCGGCCGTCTCCTTCGGGCCGGCACCTCGGCGGTGTCGCCCGCGCCACCCGGGAGTCGATGCTCGTGCTCGAGGCCGCCGGGTTCGGGGTCATCATCGTCGAGACCGTCGGCGTCGGTCAGAACGAGATCGCGGTCTCCGAGATGGTCGACACCTTCCTGCTGCTGACCCTGGCCCGGTCCGGCGACCAGCTCCAGGGCATCAAGCGCGGCATCCTCGAGCTCGCCGACGTCATCAGCGTGAACAAGGCCGACGGCGACGGCGCCGGTCCGGCGCGAGTCGCGGCCAAGGACCTCTCCAGCGCGCTGCGGCTCGTCATCCCGCACGGCCGTCGGCCACCGGTGCTCACCTGCTCGGCGCTGACCGGCGACGGTCTCGACGAGGTGTGGCAGGCCGTCCTCGACCACCGGGCGTGGCTCGAGAAGCAGGGCTCGCTCTCGGCCCGTCGCGCCCAGCAGCAGCAGGACTGGATGTGGGCGATGATCGACGCCCATCTCTCCGACGTGGTCCGAGAGTCCCCGGCCGTGCGCGCTATCCGCGCCGAGACCGAGGCAGCAGTTCGGGCCGGCACCCTCAGCGCCGTGGACGGCAGCACCCGGATCCTCGACGCGCTCATCGAGGACCTCCGCTCTCGCTGACCGCCATACCTTCCAAATTGCAGCGAAACGGCGACGCTCTCGCTGACCGCCATACCTTCCACATTGCAGCGAAACGGCGACGCTCCCCGGACCGTGGGGGACCCGTGGTCGCCGCCATTTCTTCCCAATTGGGAGGAAACGGCGAAGCCGCGGGCCTCCTTGGCGGGGCGGGGCGGGGCGGGGCCGGGGGGAGGGGCGAGTCAGTCGCCGGGTTTGACCTGGCCGGCGAAGACGACGCCGGTGAAGAGCTCGACCGCGTAGGTCAGGGCCTCCTCGTCGACGATGAGATCGCCCTGGTGCAGGTCGAAGGTGCGTCCACCCGGGGTGCGGGTGCCGAGGCGGGCCATCGCGCCGGGGACGCGGCCGAGGAACCAGGAGAAGTCCTCGCCGCCGAGGGACTGCGACGTCGGGACGGCAGCCATCCCCATCGCGCTGGTCGCGCTGGTGAGCACGTCGATGGCGGCACCGACATTGACCACCGGGGGCACTCCACGATCACGCATGAGACGGGCGGAGACGCCGTAGGGGGCGACGACGCCCTGGACGATCTCCTGGAGGAGCGGAGCGACGGTCTGCCAGGCATCGGCGTCGAGCATGCGGAGGGTGCCCGTCGCATACCCGCTCGACGGGATGACGTTGGCGGCCTTCCCTGCGTGAACCTCGCCCCAGACCAGGGCGGCGCCGGCGCGCGGGTCGAGACGGCGGGAGAGCGCGGCGGGCACCTCGGTCACGAGCTTGGCGAGGGCGAAGGTGAGATCCTCGGTCAGGTGGGGACGCGAGGTGTGCCCACCCTTGCCGGTCAGCTCGACCCGCACCTGGTCGCACGCGGCGGTGAGGGGGCCTACCCGCAGCCCGACCTGACCGATGTCGAGGCTCGGGTCGCAGTGCACCGCGAAGACCGAGTCGACCCCTTCGAGGGCGTGGGCCTCGATCAGCCGGTGGGCACCACCGGGGATGACCTCCTCGGCGGGCTGGAACAGCAGGCGCACGCCGATGCCGCGCTCGCGGAGGTCGTCCTCGAGCTCTTGGAGGACGAGGCCGGCACCGAGGACGGCCGCCGTGTGCACATCGTGTCCGCAGGCGTGGCAGACGTCGGGAACGGTGGAGGCCCAGTCCAGTCCGGTGCGCTCTCGCACGGGGAGGGCATCCATGTCGGCGCGTAGACCCACCCGGTATGCGGGCTGCTCGGCCCCCAGGTCGGCAATGGCTCCGGTCATGCCGGGGACGGGGCGCCACGAGATCCCGGCAGCGCTGAGCCGGTCGGTCACCACTGCGGTGGTCCGGATCTCCTGGAAGGCGAGCTCGGGGTGGGCATGCAGGTCCCGTCGGATGCTGCGGAGCTCGGGGAGGAACGAGGAGATCGCCGCTGGCAGGCCCGCGGGCAGGTCAGCAGGGAGTGCGTCGGTCATGTCCCGTCCATGGTAGCGCTCCGGTCCGTCGCCGCGACGCTGCCGGTCCGCCCCGGCGGAGAGGGGGAAAGTCGCACTTCAGTAACGAATCACCCGGAATCGCTCCAACGGGGCCGCGGGATGACATTCGGCGGTTATTGTCGCGTCAGCGGATGACTCTTCTGGTCATCCCCGCTTGCACCTAAGCACAGCCCCAGCGGTGTCCCGCCGCGAGAGGAACAGGAGATCAACCTTGCGCAAGCCCTTCAAGTACGCAGCCGTCTTCTCGGCCGCGGCCCTGGCTCTCAGCGCCTGTGGCGGTAGCGCCGACGACGAGACGACCGACGCCGCCACCGACGGTGGCACCGAAGCGACCAGCGACGTCAAGGTCGGGATGGCCTACGACGTGGGCGGCCGCGGAGACCAGTCGTTCAACGACGCCGCTGCTGCTGGCCTGGACCAGGCCATCGAGGAGTTCGGCATCGAGACCACCGAGGCGACCGCCGTCGACGGTGAGCCCGAGTCCGCCCGTGAGGAGCGCCTCCAGCAGCTCGTCGACCACGGCTACACGACGATCATCGCGGTGGGCTTCGCCTACGCGCAGTCCGTCGCCAAGGTCGCTCCGGAGAACCCGGACGTCCACTTCGCCCTGATCGACTCGACCGACGCCGAGGGCGAGAACATCGCGAACCTCACCTTCGCCGAGCACGAGGGTTCCTTCCTCGTCGGTGCCGCCGCGGCGCTGAAGAGCAAGACCGGTCACATCGGCTACGTCGGTGGCGTCCAGGTTCCCCTCATCCAGAAGTTCGAGGCCGGCTACGTCGCGGGTGCCAAGGAGATCAACCCCGACATCCAGATCGACAGCACCTACCTCACCCAGCCGCCGGACTTCTCGGGCTTCGGTGACCCGGCCAAGGGCAAGACCGCGGCCGAGGGCTTCTACCAGAGCGGCGCGGACGTCGTCTACCACGCGGCCGGTGGTTCCGGTGGTGGCGTATTCACCGCCGCCCAGGAGGCCAACAAGATGGCCATCGGTGTCGACTCCGACCAGGCGCTGACGGCCGCTGAGGACGTCCGCGACGTCATCATCACCTCCATGATCAAGAAGCTCGACGTCGCCGTGTACGAGTTCCTCAAGCGTGAGGTCGACGGTGCGTTCGAGGGTGGCGCCCTGGAGTTCAACCTCGCTGAGGGTGGCGTCGACTACTCCACCACCGGTGGCAAGGTCGATGACATCAAGGACCAGCTCGACGAGCTCAAGCAGAAGATCATCGACGGCGAGATCGAGGTCCCCACGGCCCCGTGAGCCGAGACACTGGATTGTCGACCTGAGAAGTCAGGTCGACGGACCACATCCGATCGCCCTCCCGATGCCGTATGCGTCGGGAGGGCGATCTGCATGACGCACGCTGCACCGCGTGAAATTCCCCAAACTCCAGAGCTGCCGCGATAGCGTGGCACAGGCGACCCGCGCCCTGCGTGACCGACGATGGACGCGGCGCTGCTCTGGTCGGTGTCCACTCCCTGCATCGACACCGAGGCGCCCCTGAGAGGACTGACGATGACAGCAACCGCGCCGGACGTCGAGCGCGCGCTCGAGGACTCCGACTATGTGGTCGAGCTCGAAGGCATCACGAAGCGTTTCCCCGGCGTGGTGGCCAACCAGGACATCGAGTTCAAGGTCCGGCGCGGCACCGTGCACGCGCTGGTCGGCGAGAACGGCGCGGGCAAGTCGACGCTGATGAAGATCCTCTACGGCGTCCAGCGGCCTGACGAGGGGACCATCACCATCGGCGGCAGCCCTGTCGAACTGCACAGCCCCTCCGACGCGATCGCGCAAGGGATCGGCATGGTGTTCCAGCACTTCATGCTCGCCGACAACCTCACCGTTCTCGAGAACGTCGTCCTCGGCGCTGAGAAGCTGCACGGCATCGGCTCCAGCGCACGCCAGCGCATCCGGGAGATCTCCGAGGAGTACAACCTCGACATCGACCCTGATCTCCTCGTCGCCGAGCTCGGCGTCGGGGCCCGACAGCGGGTCGAGATCCTCAAGGTCCTCTATCGCGGCGCGAAGATCATCATCCTCGACGAGCCGACCGCCGTCCTCGTCCCTCAGGAGGTGGACGAGCTCTTCGACAACCTGCGCGAGCTCAAGGCCGAGGGACTCACCGTCCTCTTCATCTCGCACAAGCTCGACGAGGTGCTCCGGGTGGCCGACACCATCACCGTCATCCGCCGCGGGACCACGGTCGACACCGTCAGCCCCCAGGACGTCAACGCGCGCCAGTTGGCCGAGCTCATGGTCGGATCGGAGCTGCCCACCCCGCAGACCGAGGACTCCACCGTCACCGAGACCGAGATCCTCCGGGTCGAGAACATCGTCCTCAAGGGTGCGAGCCGCAACGTGCTCGACGACGTCTCACTCGCCATTCACGCCGGTGAGGTCGTCGGCATCGCCGGTGTCGAGGGCAACGGTCAGGCCGAGCTGGTCGAAGTGATCATGGGTATGCGTGACCAGGACGCCGGTCAGATCTTCCTCGACGGGACTGAGGTGTCCCTGTGGAACACCCGGCGGCTGCGCGAGGCGGGAATCGGGTTCATCCCGGAGGACCGCCACCGTCACGGACTGCTCCTCGAGGCCCCGCTGTGGGAGAACCGCGTGCTCGGCCACCAGACCCAGAAGCCCAACGTCAAGGGCATGCTCATCGACGCCAAGGGCGCTCGCGCGGACACCGAGCGGATCGTTGCGGAGTACGACGTGCGGACCCCCGGCATCGACGTCACCGCCGGCTCGTTGTCGGGCGGAAACC
>JAAYSB010000139.1 GCA_012518475.1 Intrasporangiaceae bacterium
CATTGCGCTCACCGCCACGGTTCCGGTCGCCGTCCTGGCCGCGACCGCGGCCACCGACCGAGCCGCTCGGCCGGCGACCGCTGGACTTGCCGGTCTCCCCGAGGTCCTCGAGAACCTCGGCGTCCAGACCGGCGCGGGTCTGCGCCGACTTCGGCAGCCGGCCCTTCGTCCCCTCCGGGATTCCGAGGTCCTCGTAGAGGTGCGGCGAGGAGGAATAGGTCTCCAGCGGCTCGGGGAGGCCGAGGTCGAGGGCCTTGTTGATCAGGCCCCAGCGGGGCAGGTCGTCCCAGTCGACGAAGGTGATCGCGGTGCCGGTGTTGCCCGCGCGGCCGGTGCGGCCGATGCGGTGGACATAGGTCTTGTCGTCCTCGGGGCACTGGAAGTTGATGACGTGGGTGACGTTCTCGACATCGATGCCCCGGGCGGCGACATCGGTGGCGACAAGGACATCGACCTTGCCGGAACGGAAGGCGCGCAGCGCCTGCTCGCGGGCGCCCTGACCGAGGTCACCGTGGATCGCGGCAGCGGCGAATCCGCGGTCGGTGAGCTCGTCGGCGACCTTGGCGGCGGTGCGCTTGGTGCGGCTGAAGATGATCGTCAGCCCGCGGCCCTCGGACTGCAGGATGCGGGCGAGCATCTCGGTCTTGTCCATCGCGTGTGCGCGGTAGGCGAACTGCGTGATCGCGGCGACGATGGCGCTGTCCGAGACACCCTCCTCGGACATCGCCCGGATGTGCGTCGGCTGGCTCATGTAGCGCCGGGCGAGCGCGACGACCGGGCCGGGCATGGTGGCCGAGAACAGCATCGTCTGGCGGGAGGCGGGGGTCAGGGCGAGAATCTTCTCGACGTCAGGGAGGAACCCCAGGTCGAGCATCTCGTCGGCCTCGTCGAGGACGAGGGTCTTGACCGAGGACAGGTTGAGATGCCCCTGCCGAGCCAGGTCGATGAGCCGACCGGGCGTGCCGACGACGACCTCGACGCCCTTCTGGAGGGCCTCGATCTGCGGCTCGTACGCACGGCCGCCGTAGACGGTGAGGACGCGGATGCCGCGTCGCTTCCCGGCCTTCTCGAGATCGCCCGCCACCTGCACAGCGAGCTCACGGGTCGGGGCGACGGCGAGCGCCTGCGGGCGTCCGGCATACGTCAAGGTCGCGAAGGCGGGGTCCTTCGGGGAGACGACCCGGTCGAGCATCGGGACACCGAAGCCGAGGGTCTTGCCGGTGCCGGTCTTGGCCTGGCCGATGATGTCGTGGCCGCCGAGGGCGACCGGAAGGGTCATCGACTGGATCGGGAAGGGGGAGGTGATGCCGACGTCGGCGAGGCTCGCGACGATGTCCTCGTGCACGCCGAAGTCGGAGAAGGTCTGGGTGGTCATATGGGTGAGTTCTGTTCTCTCTCGAATCGCGGACGCGACAGCCTGTCACGTCGCCACAGGGTCCGTGGGCGCGGAGGCGCGGCACGGGCACTGGGCCGATCGGAGGCATTCAGTGGGGGAGGGCGACTCACCCGTGGGAAGGACACACAGCCATGACGGACGACAGCGTTGTGTGCCGACCGGGCACCGGTACCCGCTCAGTCTAGCGGGCCTACCACGGTGGGCCGCATCGGCCCACTACGCTCGGTCACGTGAGCGACGCATACCAGGGCCTTGTGGACGAGCCGCTCGACGCCGACTACGTGGCGGGTGCCGTGGACCTGCTCGGGGTCCTTGCCTATGAGGAGCTGACGACATATCAGTCTCTGTCGGTGCACGCGTTCTCTGCGCCGGACCTGGCCAGCCGCCTCGAGCTGTGCCGGTTCGCGGTCGCCGACTTCGAGCACATCCGGTTGATCGAGGGACGTCTCGGCGAGCTGGGATCGACGCTCGAGGGGGCGATGGCCCCGTTCGTCGGTGCCATCGACGACCTCAACCGGCGCACGCGGGCTGAGACCTGGCTCGAGGGTCTGGTCAAGGCCTCCGTGGCCGCAGGCATCGTCGCGGACTTCTATCGGGACCTCGCCCGCCTCGTCGACCCCCGCACCCGGGCAGTCGTCGAGGAGGTCGTTGCGGACAACGCGAAGAGCGACTACCTCATCGAGGCCGTCAGGTCCTCCATCGAGCCGGGCTCGAAGGAGGCGAGCCGACTCTCCCTGTGGGGGCGGCGTCTTGTCGGGGAAGCGCTCACGCAGGCCCAGCAGGTCGCGGCGGACCGCGACGCGATGGGTGGCCTCCTCATCGGGACCGTCGAGCGGCCCGGTGCCGACCTCGGTGAGATCGGCGAGATCCTCAAGCGGGCCACCGCCCGGCACACCGAGCGGATGACCCGGATGGGACTGACCGCCTGACCGAGCTCAGGTCGTGGTTCTCGGGTCAGATCTGCCGACGGCCGGTGAGCGCGCCGTAGAGGACGATGAGGCCGGCCGCGACCGCGACACCGACGAAGAACGGGGTCCACTCGAAGCCGTCGGCCCCGGAGTAGCCGAAACGGTAGGCCAGCCAGCTGCCGGCCAGCGACCCGAGGACGCCGAGGATGACGGTGACGAGCAGCGAGATCGTCTGTCGACCGGGCAGGACGAGGCGGGCCAGCCCACCGATCACCGCTCCGAGAACGATGGCGCTGAGGACAGTGGTCAGCATGTGGCCTCCGGTCCGGGGGTACGGCGGAGGATGCTCAGCGGGGAACCGGAACGGTGCCGAAGCCGACGCGCCCCGTCTCGGACTCGCCGACCTGAACATAGGCGAGGGTCGCCGCGTTGACGAGCACCTCCCGGCCCTTCGTGTCGGTGAGGCTCAGCACGCCCTGGCCGGAGAACGCCTCGCGGACGGCGGCAGTGATCTCCTCGGCGCTCTGGTCGGTCTCGATGCTCAGCTCTCGAGCGACGTGCTGCACGCCGATCTTGACCTCCATGGGGGCTTCCTCTCAGGTGGGCTTGTCGCTTCTGTGGTGCTGACGTCCAGCACCGGCCGGCCGGATGGCGGCTCTCTCGTTGCCTAGGCTAACCCGCCGCGTCCGTCGATGATTCCCTCGCTCATCCCGGCGTCGTGTCGCGGGCACCGGCAGGTCGGCTCACCGGGTCGGCCTCGACCCGGACAGGGAACCCTGTCACTCCGCGCCAGGCGAGCTGCCCGACGAGCCTGGCAGCCTCATCCTTGGGGACGGTCGCACCCTGGGCCAGCCACTGCCGCGCCGAGACCTGCGCCACGCCGGCCAGTGCGACGGCCATGAGCAGGGCCTGGTCCTCGTCGAGGCCGCCACCGGTGTCCTCGACGATCGCGGCAGCGATGGTCTCGGCACACACGTCGGTGACGGCATCGAGCCGGTTGCGCACCTGCGGCTCACTCGTGAGGTCGGACTCGAACACCATCCGGAAGGCGGCATCCTCCCGCGCGACGAAGTCGAAGTAGGCCTGGACAGTTGCGAAGACTCGGGCCTTGGCCTCGGCGGGGGTCCTCAGGGCGTCACCGACCAGGGACTCGAGCGTGGAGCAGTGCTGGTCAAGGAGCGCGAGATAGAGATCCAGCTTGCCCGGGAAGTGCTGATAGAGGACGGGTTTGGACACTCCTGCGCGGTCAGCGATGTCATCCATCGCGGCTGCGTGGTAGCCGACAGCGGCAAAGGTCGCCTGGGCCGCCTCGAGCAGCTGCGCTCGCCGGGCCGACCGTGGCAGTCGCTGACTGCGCGCGCTGCCGTTCGCTGGGGTGCTGCTCATGAGGTGGCTTCTCCGTCCTGCCGCGTTGCAGGAAACTCTAGAGGTCCGACACCGTTGGGCCCGGTCCTGTCCACGGATATCGTGCGGGTATGCCGTTCCCACCACTCGTCGACCCCGCCCCGGTGCTCGGAACGGCCGAGCGGCTGCGGTATGCGAGACATACCCGCCTCCCCGAGATCGGCGAGGTCGGGCAGCGACGGCTCACGGCCGCCAGGGTTCTCGTCGTCGGAGCAGGCGGCCTCGGTTCGCCGTCCCTGACCTATCTGGCCGCTGCCGGTGTCGGCACCATCGGGATCGTCGACGACGACGTCGTCGAGGTGTCCAATCTGCATCGCCAGCCCGTCCACAGTGAAGCCGATCTCGGTCGGGACAAGGCGGCCTCGGCCGCGGACCGCGTCCGGGCCATCAATCCCCACGTCTCTGTCCGCGTCCACCGTGAGCGGTTCTCCGCCGCGTCTGCCGAGCAGCTCGTCGGCGCATACGATCTCGTCGTCGACGGGGCCGACAACTTCGCGACACGGTACCTCGTCACCGATGCGTGCGCGCTGGCGGGGATTCCGCACGTGTGGGCATCGATCAACACCTTCGCCGGCCAGCTCAGCGTGTGGTGGGCCGGGCGGGGACCGTGCTATCGCTGTGTCTTCCCGGCGCCACCGCCGCCCGGATCCGTGGCCTCGTGTGCCGAGGCGGGCGTGATCGGAGTCCTGCCCGGGGTCATGGGCACCCTGCAGGCGGCCGAGGCGATCAAGCTCATCACCGGGGTCGGCGAGCCTGCGGTCGGCCGCATCGTCCTCCACGACGCCCTGGCCGGAACGTGGGAGGCGGTGCCGGTCCGGGCCCGCCCCGACTGCGACCTGTGCGGCGAGTCGCCGTCCATCTCCCGTCCGGTCGAGGAGGGGCTGACCAGGGAGGTGCCGGTCATCGTCGCGACCGATCTGGCCGCTGCGATCGCGGACGGGTCCGAGGACGTCATCGTCCTCGACGTCCGGGAAGCGGAGGAGTTCTCGGAGGGCCGGATCCTGCCCTCGGTCCACGTGCCTCTCGGTGAGCTGCTCGCAGGGACGGCACGTGACCAGATCGCCCGCTGGAGTGCCGCGAGCGGCGGCGTGGTCGTGTACTGCCGCGGAGGAACCCGTAGCGCGCAGGCCGTCGGATACCTTCTCGAGCAGGGGGTCGAGACGGCGAGATCGCTCGACGGTGGCATCATCGCGTGGAACGCCCAGGTGGCGGGTGACCCCGGCCCACCCTGAGTCAGGTGTGTCAGTGGTGGGTGATGGGATCCAGGGCATGACGAGGAAGGCCGGATGACCGTCTCTGCTCCCGCGGGGACTGATCTGCTCGTGCCCAATGACGAGCAGCGCTCTGCCATCGACTGGCGGGGCGGAGTCCTGCGTGTCCTGGGCGGCCCGCGGACGGGCAAGACCGAGACGGCAGCTGCCACTGTGCTCGATCGGGTGCGCCGAGGTCAGGCATCGGCCGACTCTGTGCTCCTCCTCGCGGCGACCCGTCAGCACGCAGCGCAGCTGCGGCGCCGGGTCATGACCGACCTCGGCGGCACCGCCACGACCCCGGTTGCCCGCACGGCGTCGTCGCTGGCCTTCGGGATCCTCCGGCAGCAGGCAGCCCTGCTCGGGGAGCCGCCGCCGCGACTGCTCAACGGACCTGAGCAGGACATCGTCATCCGGGACCTGCTCGCGGGCCACGCCGGTGGCGAGATCGCCGGACCCCAGTGGCCCGAACGGGTCCATGGTGCGCTCGGGACCCGGGCCTTCCGGGCCGAGGTCCGCGACCTGTTCATGCGAGCCGTCGAGAACGGCCTCGGTGCCGAGGATCTGCTCGACCTCGCCGCAGAGCATGACGTCCCTGAGTGGCGGGCGTCCGCCGTCCTCCTCGAGGAGTACGACCGGGTGACCGCGCTCGCGAGCCCCGGCGCCTATGACCCGGCCTGGATCGTGGCGGCCGCCTTCGAGGCGCTCATCGACGACACGGCGCTGGCTGCGACGGTCCGCCGTGACCTGCGGCTGATCGTCGTCGACGACGCCCAGGAGCTCACCCCGGGTGCGGCCAGGCTGCTCGCGGGGATCGTGGCGATCCCGGCGTCCACGCCGCTGGATGTCGTGCTGCTCGGGGACCCGGACCTGGCGGTCCAGGGCTTCCGGGGAGCTGACCCCGGCATCCTCGGCGGAGCCGGTGACGCACCGGTGGACTGGGCAACGATGACGACCACAGGGCGCGCCGAGACGATCCTCCTCCGGACCACCTATCGCCCTGGGCAGCTCGTGGTCGCCACGAAACGGGTCGCTGACGCGATCGGGGCGTCAGGGGTGACGCAGCAGCGCGCGCTCTCCGTCGCCGACGAGAGCGCGCCGGGAAGTGTCGAGACCCACCTGCTGCGGACCCCCGCGACCGAGGCCGCGTTCATCGCCTCCCGCGTCCGCGAGGCGGTCCTTCACCACGGACTCAGCTGGTCTGAGGTTGCCGTCATCGTCCGGGGCCAGAGCCGCAGCGCCGCGATCCGGCGGGCTCTTGCTCGTGCCGACGTCCCCGTGGCCGCCGAAGTGACCGAGCTGCCCGTCCGCGACGAGCCCGCTGTGCGGCCGCTCCTCCAGCTGCTCGGTGCCACTCTCTCCGGCAGTCGCGGCGCCGAGGACGGGGGTCTGACCCCGGAGCTCGTCGTCGATCTTCTCGGCTCCCGGCTCGGCACGACCGATGCCGTGCTGCTGCGCCGCCTCCGCCGCGCGCTTCGCCAGGTCGAGCTGCGCTCCGGCGGAAGCCGTCCGAGCGATGATCTCCTCGTCGAGGCGATCCGGTTCCCACTCGTCCTCGAGGACATCGGTGTCGAGGCCACGGGAGCACGCCGCATCGCAGCCGCCTATGCCTCCGGTCTGCGTGTGCTCAGCTCCGTCGACGACGCCGGGCAGCGCGTCCCCAGGTCGGGGGTTCAGGTCGAGGACGTCCTCTGGCAGATCTGGTCGGCTCTCGGTCTGGCCAACCGATGGCGGGATACCGCACTGGCCGGAGGGGCCGCCGGAGCGCGGGCGGACCGAGACCTCGACGCCGTTCTCGCCCTGTTCGATGCGGCGTCCCGATTCACGGACCGGCTGGTCAGGGCCGACCCGGCAGCCTTCCTCGAGCACATCGACGAGCAGGAGGTCCCCGGCGACACCCTGGCCCAGCGTTCCCCGCCGGGGGACTCCGTCTCGGTCCTGACGCCGGCCGGCGCAGCCGGACGCGCGTGGCCTCTCGTCATCATCGCGGGTGTCCAGGAGGGGACCTGGCCCGACACGAGAGTGCGTGGCCTTGTGCTCCGCAGCAGCGAGCTCGTCGACAGGCTCCGCGGCCGACCCTGGTCCTGGCGGTCTGCGGTCACGGCCATCCGGCACGATGAGTCCCGCCTCTTCTATGCCGCGGCGTCGCGAGCCACTGCCCAGCTGGTCGTCACCGCCGTGCGCGACGAGACCGAGCAGCCATCCCCCTACCTCGCGCTCCTGAGCGGCGGGGGACTCGGTGAACGCGAGCTCACCGAGGTCGAGAGACCGACCACCTCCCGTGAGCTCACCGCGTGGCTGCGCCGCCAGCTCGTCGAGACCCCGGCAGAGGCGGATCTGGACGACCGGCTCGTGAACGCCCTGGCCCAGCTGGCTGATGCCGGGGCACCCGGGGCTGCCCCCACGTCGTGGTGGGCCAGGCGTGCGACCACCAGTGACCGACCCCTGGCCGGGCCCGAGACGACGGTCGACATCTCGCCGTCGAGAATCCAGTCCTTCCAGGACTGCCCGCTCCAGTGGCTGCTCACGACACGGGGCGGGGACGGGCCACCGGTCGGCGCCTCATCACTCGGCACCCTCGTCCATGACATCGCCCGTGACCTCGGTGACGCACCTCTCGAGGACCTCGTCGCCGAGGTCGACGCCCGCTGGGCCCGCCTCGGCCTCCCCTCCGGCTGGGTCAGTGAGCGCTCGCGATCGCTGGCCCACGACATGGTGGCCCGTCTGCGCGGCTACCTCGACCAGGCGCAGGCGCAGGGATGGGCCAGTGCCGGGGCGGAGATCTCCATGCGGGTCGCGCTCGGCCGCACCGTGCTGCGGGGCCAGGTCGACCGGATCGAGCTCGCGCCGGACGGCAGTGTCCGGATCATCGACTACAAGACCGGATCCACCCGGCCACGCAAGGCTGACCTGGACCGCCACGCCCAGCTCGGCGCCTATCAGGTGGCTGTGCAGGAAGGGGCCTTCGCCGAAGCACTCGCCGAGCCGGCCGGAACCTCCGCGGCATCTGCCGGAGCCGCCCTGGTCCAGCTCGGCAAGGCCGCGACCAAGGGGGTCACCATCGACCCTCAGCCACCTCTCGACACCGATGAGGACCCGCGCTGGGCGCACACGCTCATCGAGCAGACCGGAGAGGCCATGGCGGCCGCCCGGTTCGTGGCCCGACCGGAGGAGCGCCGGTGCGAACGCTGCCCGGTCCGACGGGCGTGTCCGGCACAGCCCGAGGGGGCCCCACTCGCATGAGTGCCGACCAGATCGACCAGATGATCACCCTTCACGAGATCCGCTACTCAGCCGTCGAGGTCGCTCGAGCGCTGAGGCTGGAACACGACCCGACACCTGAGCAGGCTGCCGTCATCGAGGCGCCGCTCGAGCCCCTCGTCGTCGTGGCCGGAGCCGGCTCCGGCAAGACCGAGACGATGGCGGCCCGGGTGGTCTGGCTCGTCGCGAACGGGCTCGTCACCCCGGAGGAGGTGCTCCGCCTCACCTTCACCCGCAAGGCCGCCAGCGAGCTCGCGGCACGTGTCGAGCGCAGGCTGCAGACGCTCACCGAGGTCGGTCTGTGGACACCGACCCGGCCCGATGGTGACGGAGTCGATCCCTTCTCCGGACGGCCCACCATCGCGACCTACCACTCCTATGCCGGATCGATCGTCCGGGACTTCGGGATTCGGCTCGGTGTCGAGCCGACGGTCCGGATGCTCACCGAGGCAGCCACCTGGCAACTTGCCCACGAGGCCGCGCTCCGCTACGACGGCGATGTCACCGACTTCACTCTGGGGGAGGCCTCGCTCACCAATGCGGCGCTGACCATCTCCGGCGAGCTGGCGGAGCACCTCGTGGCCCTCGACGACGTGGAGTCCTACCTCCAGGAGTGCAGCCGGGCACTCGAGGCGCTGCCGCTCGCGCCCCGGGCCAAAGGGCTGCCGCCGGAGCTGAAGGAGGCCGTCCGGACCATGCGAGCGCGCTGCGTCGCCGTCGACGTGGCTCGCCGTTATGAGACGAGCAAGCGGTCCCGGGATGCCCTCGACTTCGCGGACCAGATGGCGCTTGCGGCTCGACTGGCCCGCGATTTCCCCGACATCGGTGAGGTCGAGCGGCAGCGGTTCAAGGTCGTCCTTCTCGATGAGTTCCAGGACACCTCCCATGCCCAGCTCGAGCTGCTCCGGAGTCTGTTCGAGGGTTGCGCCGTCACGGCGGTCGGTGACCCCCACCAGTCGATCTACGGATGGCGTGGCGCCTCAGCCACCACACTGGGGGCGTTCCAGCAGGCCTTCTCCGCAGGTGCCCGGCAGGTTCCCGTCCTGCCGCTGGCAACAAGCTGGCGCAACGCAGAGCGGGTGCTCACCGTCGCCAACGCCGTCGCCGACCCGCTGCGCTCACGACTCGCAGTCCCGGTGGAGCGACTCAGCACGCGGCCCGCGGCGCCGGACGGACGGGTCTTCGCCGCCCGATACCTCACCGACCGCGAGGAGGCAGCCGCAGTGGCGACCTGGCTCGCGGACCGGGGAGCAGGGACGGGAACCCCCTCTGCGGCGGTCCTGTGCCGGAAGCGACGGCAGTTCCGGGCGATCATGGAGGCGCTCGAGGCCAGGGGAGTGCCCTTCGAGGTCGTCGGGCTCGGCGGACTCCTGCTCACTCCTGAGGTCGAGGACGTCGTTGCGCTCCTCCACGTCGTCCAGGACCCCACCCGTGGCGACCACCTCATGCGGCTCCTGCTCGGCCCGCTCGTCCGCCTCGGTGCCGCAGACCTGGACGGGCTCTGGGCCTCCGCCCGCAGCCGGCATCGTCAGTTCCGGCGCGCCGATGCCCAGCCTGACCACGCACCTGAGGCCGCCGACACCGCAACGCTGGCCGAGGTCCTTGAGGACCTGCCGGACCCGCAGTGGCGAGGTCCACGGGGCGAGCACGTGTCCACGCTCGCCCTCGAACGTCTCTCCTCCCTCGCCGCGATCGTCCGGCGGGTCCGCAGTCAGTCGTCCCTGCCGCTGCCAGATCTGGTGCTCGAGGCCGAGCACGCCCTCGGCCTCGACATCGAGGTGGCAGCCCGTCCTGGCTACTACCTCTCTGCAGCGCGAGCCCACCTGGACGCCTTCGTCGACGTGGCGGCCGACTTCGACGGCAGCGCCGACAGAGTCTCCCTCGGGGCGTTCCTGTCCTGGCTCGAGGCGGCCGAGGAGCACGAGCGAGGTCTGGAGGTGCGCGCAGCGGACAGTGCCAGCGGCCCGGTCTCGATCATGACGATCCATGCGGCCAAGGGTCTGGAGTGGGACCTCGTCGCAGTCCCCGGCCTCGTCGAGGCGACCTTCCCCACGCACGGCAGCACCCAGTCGAGCAGCAAGAGCGGACGGTGGACCATCGGCGCACAGACCGGCAAGGGCTGGCTCGGCTCGGTGACCACCGCCGGCATCCCGCACGCACTGCGCGGGGACCGGGTGGCGCTCCCGGACCTGGACTGGCGCAACCTCACCGACACCGCACACGGCAAGCAGGCCTGGCAGGCCTACGCCGAGAAGATGGGGGAGCACGCGATGGATGAGGAACGCCGCCTCGCCTACGTCGCATTCACCCGCGCCAAGGACCAGCTGCTCCTCACGAGCTCGGTCTGGGGTCCGCAGCAGACGCCGCGGGTCACGTCGCGATTCCTTGTCGACGCGCTGGCCGCAGGAGACCTGCTCGCAGCCGAGCCGGACATCCGCGACCGCCAGGTCGACACCGGCGACCTCCCCGTCGGGTCTCCAGGGCCCGTCACTGTCCTCACCTGGGCGGCCATGCCACCGGTGGATGACCCGGTCAAGCCCGAGTCCACGACCGACCGGGCCACGCAGTGGCCGGTCGTCCCGGGTCGGGAGGAGGCGGCCGCTCGTGCCCGCATCGACCGGGTGGCGGCTGCCGTCGCCGCCGCCGAGCCCCCCACATCAGTCGATCCCCATGATGAGATCGGCGTCCTCGTTGAGACGATCCTCGCGCAGGAGCGGCACGATGCCCGACCCGCGGCTCATCTCCTGGACCTGGCGACCATCTCCGCCTCGAACGTCGTGGCTGCCGCCCGTTCTCCTGAGCAGTTCGCTGCTCGTCTGCGCCGTCCCATGCCGACTCAGCCGAACCGGGCGGCGCGTAGGGGCACCCGGTTCCACGCGTTTGTGGAGCAGCACTACGCCAAGGCGGCCATGCTCGACTGGGATGAGCTGCCGGGGAGCGGCGACGATGAGATGGCGGACCCGGATGAGATCCAGCTGGTCACGATGAAGGCTCACTTCCTCGCCAGTGAGTGGGCCGACAGGACCCCGATCGCCGTGGAGACGGCTATCGAGACGGTCCTGCCCACGGAGCACGGTCCGGTGTCGGTGCGTGGGCGGATCGATGCCGTCTTCGGCCGCGACGACGGTGGGGTGACCATCGTCGACTGGAAGTCGGGCGGCCCGGGAGACGCGGATGATCTCGCGGCCAGAGCGATCCAGCTGGGCGTCTATGCCGTGGCCTGGCAGCGGATCCACGATCTCGAGCCCGACTCGGTGGACGTGGCCTTCTACTTCGCTGCCACGGGAGAGACGATTCGGCCGGCTCGCGCGACCTTCGATGAGATCGTCGCCGTGCTGGACCGCGTGCGGGAAGCCGCCCTGGGGGTCACCTAGGGCTGATCACGTCCTCGAGCTCAGCTGCGGGAGGACTCCTCGGAGGCGTCGACGTCGTCCCGCGGGACACCCTCGATCACGGTGTCGCTCGCGGGGGCCGACTCGGGCGTGGACGAGGCTCCCTCGAGGTCGTCGTCCACTGCGTCGTCGTCGTCCACTGCGTCGTCGTCGGCAACGCCGTCTGCGGCTGCGATCGGGGCATCGACGACGTCGATGACATCGGTCGCGTCGACATCGACATCCGGGTTGGCCGCCGCGTCCACTGATGCGGCGCCGGAGGACATGTCGTCGTAGCCGATCTCGACCGCCGGATGGTCGGCGCTGGTCTCGGGGTCGCTGGTGTCGGGATCGCGAGACACCGTCTCGGTCTGCGGTGCTGCAGACTCGGTCTCGGACTGCGAGGCTGAGGAGCCATCGCGCTCCGGCAGGGACGCAGGCCGGGCAAAGCCCGCGAGCTCACCGGAGTCGTCGCTCGTGACCGGCACCGGACCGACCGGGACGATGCGGAGATGTCGAGCCTGGCGCTCGTCGTGCACCGCGTCATCGAGGCGACGTAGCCGAGCCGTGAGGGCCTCGGTCGCGACCTCGTCTCGAGCGGACACCGCGGTGAGGAGCTGCCCCAGGAGCTGCAGCTCGCTGGCGAGCCGGGCTCGGGAGAGGAGGTGCTCGTCCGGACGCTCCACGCGCACCTGTCGATAGGCGGTGAGAACCGCATCGACAGCATCGGGACGCAGCTGTCCCACGACAGCGGCGAAGTCGTCCGCGGGGTCAGCGACCTGAGCGGACTCCCAGCCGGTGACCCCACGGATGGTCGCGCGGTTGGTGTCCGCCGGATCCGGGAATGTGACGAGCATGGCTGCACCGTCGAGCGAGCCGTGCACCGGTGTCGGGGCGAACCGCCACAGGCGGACGTCGTCGAGCGCCTCCTCCCACCGGGCGAGCAGGCCTGCGGGCACACGACCGGTCGCTGCCCCACGGTCGATCTCGGCGAGATGGCGTTTCCGGTAGGAGCCGGCGTCGTAGGACGGGAGTCCGGCCTCGTCGTAGAGCTCGCGGTCGACGTTGTGGATCATGCCGATCGTGCGGCCGAGCTCGGCTGTCAGAGGATGCCTGGCGTGCAACGCAGCGAGGTCGAGTGGGTGCCCGGGGATGAAGGCGTGCACCGCAGCCCGTCCGATGCCGGGGATCGGGGCGAAGCCCTTGGCCGCGGGGACCGCGAACGGGACCCGTCGCACGAGCAGGGTGAGCATCGCCAGACTGGCGTCCATCCGTGCCGCTGCGACCTCGGTCCGCGGTGCCCGGATGACCCACCGCCGCTGCTGGCTGTCCTGGATGAAGGCGACGTCGAAGTCCTCGTCGTCCCCGAGCACCATCTCCTGGACGGAGATCGGGTCGAGTCCGGGAACTGCGGCACTGGCTAGCGCGGCGAGACGAAGCGAACGATCCACCATGCCACCGTATGCGCTCACCTTCCCCGATCAGGTGAGGACACCCGGACGCGCGGCAATCTCCTGGTCGAGCGAGACGCGCGACTCACTACGCTCGACGTGTGGGACGACTTCGCACTGTCACGTTCGCCGATGGTCGGATCGACCGAGCCGCGCACCGGCGGACGGACCCGGGGCTTCTCGACCGGCTGCTCGCCGATCCGACAACCCGCGTCATCGACCTGGCCGGCGACGGCTTCGTCATCGACGACACCGGTGGACTCGCGGTGCGGGCACCACGGCCCGAGGACGCCGGCGCCGACCTGGCCGTCTTCCTCGGAGAAACTACGGGAGGGGTGCGCGAGGCATACGTCCTCGTCGTCCCGTCGGTCTCTGCCGGGCAGGTGCCTGCGTTGGGTCTGCGTGACCTCGTTGCCTCACTCGACGCGGACCGGGCATCGCTCGTCGCCACGGCGCTGGGCCTGGCGAACTGGCATCGCACGCATCCCCGCTGCAGCCTGTGCGGTGAGCCGACCGATCCCGACCTGGCCGGCTGGATCCGGCGGTGTCCGCGCGACTCCAGCGAGCACTACCCCCGGACGGACATCGCCGTCATCATGGCGGTGACCGACCCCGACGACAGACTGCTCCTCGGGCGAGCGCCGAGCTGGCCGGAAGGCCGGATGTCGATCCTGGCAGGGTTCGTCGAGCCGGGGGAGACTCTCGAGCAGGCGGTCGCCCGGGAGGTGTTCGAGGAGGTGGGCATCGCTGTGGGCTCGGTCGACTACGTGGCCGACCAGCCGTGGCCCTTCCCGTCCTCCCTCATGATCGGATTCACCGCCCGGGCCCAGCAGACAGAGCTCGTCCTGGACAGCACCGAGATCGCCGAGGCGAGATGGGTGGCCCGGGAGGAGATCGCGGACATCATCGCGTCGGGGTCCTACCGCCCGAGCTCGTCGATGTCGATCTCCAGGTCCCTCGTCGAGGACTGGTACGGCGGCCCGCTGCCTAGGCGGAGACCCGCTCCCTGACCTCCTGCGCCGAGGGGTTCGTCGCCGTGGTCCCGTCCGGGAACAGGACGGTGGGGACGGTCCGATTGCCGTTGTTGACCTCCGTCACGATGTCGACCGCCGCCTCGTCGTCCTCGATGTCGACCTCGCGGAAGGCGATCCCCTCCCGCTCGAGCTGCATCTTGAGGCGGCGGCAATAGCCGCACCACGACGTCGTGAACATGGTGACCCCACCCGCCTCGGGGAGGTACTGCGCGGTGCGATCGACCTGGTCGGAATCGTTCATGCGGCAACGCTAGACCACCTGCAAACGGTCCCAGTGCGAAGGCTGTGGACGGCACGCGAGACGTGTCGGAGCCGGGTGAGAGACTGGCCGCCTATGACGAGCGAGCCGACCCCCGACCTCGAAGGGATCCTCGCTGCTCTCGATCCGGAGCAGCGGGCCGTGGCCGCCAGCCCGCGCGGCCCGATGTGTGTGCTCGCCGGTGCCGGGACGGGCAAGACCCGGGCGATCACGCACCGGATCGCCTATGCCGTCGCCTCCGGTGTCTTCGCGCCCACCCAGGTGCTGGCGGTGACCTTCACCGCCAGGGCAGCCGGAGAGATGCGGACCCGATTGCGGTCGCTCGGGGTCGAGGGCGTCCAGTCCCGGACCTTCCACGCCGCTGCGCTCAGGCAGCTGCACTACTTCTGGCCGCAGGCCATCGGCGGCGGCGCACCACAGGTCCAGGCTCACAAGGCGCCGCTGGTCGCCGAGGCTCTCGGGCGTCTGCGGATCGACGTCGACCGCACGATGATCCGGGACGTCGCTGCCGAGATCGAGTGGGCCAAGGTCTCGATGCTGACGGCCGAGAGCTATCCCACGGCGGCGCGCGCGGCCCGTCGCGAGCCGCCGGGGATGGACCCGACCGCGATGGCCAAGGTGATCGACGCATATGAGACCGGGAAGGGGGAGCGGGGCGTCATCGACTTCGAGGACGTTCTCCTCCTCACGGTCGGGATCCTCGAGGACCGCGACGATATCGCTGCAGCGGTGCGGAGGCAGTACCGCTCCTTCGTCGTCGACGAGTTCCAGGACGTCAGCGCTCTTCAGCAGCGACTACTCGACGCGTGGGTGGGGGATCGGGACGACCTCTGCGTCGTCGGCGATCCCAATCAGACGATCTACTCGTTCACCGGGGCGACCGACCGGTTCCTGCTGGACTTCCCCCAGCGATACCCCGGGACCACCACGGTCGAGCTGGTCCGCAACTACCGCTCGACCCCGCAGATCCTCGCCGTGGCCAACCGGATCATGACCGGGCCGCTGGTCCGGAACCGGCGCGCTGTGCGTCTCGTGGCACAGGGCGGCAGTGGGCCGGTTCCGACCATCAAGGAGTTCCCCGACGACGCGGCCGAGGCCGACGGTGTGGCCGCGGCGATCCGCACGCTCCTCGACTCCGGCGTACCCGCTGCTGCGATCGCCGTGCTCATGCGCACGAACGCCCAGACCGAGGCCGTCGAGGCCGCTCTTGCCGATGCCTCGGTCCCGTATCTCGTGCGTGGCGGTGAGCGCTTCTTCTCCCGGGCCGAGGTCCGCCAGTCCATCGTGCTGCTGCGTGGTGCTGTGCGCTCCGACGACGGGGCCCTGCCACTCCCTGAGCTCGTCGCCGGAGTGCTGAGCAGTGCCGGCTGGACCGCCGAGGCTCCGTCGGTGCGAGGCGCCGCCCGCGAACGGTGGGAGAGCCTGGCCGCGCTCATCAGTCTCGCGACCGACACCGCTGCTGACCGGCCCGAGGCGCGACTGGCGGACTTCGTCGCGGACCTCGAGGAGCGGGCCGCAGCCCAGCACGCACCGGCGGCAGCCGGTGTCACCCTGGCCTCGTTGCACGCGGCCAAGGGCCTGGAGTGGGACCATGTCTTCCTCATCGGGTGCACCGAGGGACTCCTGCCGATCAGCTTCGCCGACACTCCCGAGGCCGTCGACGAGGAGCGCCGCCTGCTCTATGTCGGTGTCACCCGTGCCCGGCGCAGCCTCAGTCTCTCCTACGCCCTCGGGCGGCCCGGGTCGAGAGGAGGGCGGCGGATGTCGCGGTTCCTCTTCGGGCTCGGGGACGCCGTCGATGCCCCCGAGGCATCCGCTCCCACGGGTCCGTCGCCGCGGCGGCGCAAGCGTCGCAGTGGGGTGCGCACACCCATGTGCGCGATCTGTCGGGCCCCGCTCGATACCGCCGCTGCCCGGACCCTGGGACGGTGCGCGGACTGCCCGTCCTCGGCCGACCCCGAGCTCGTCGAGGCCCTACGGTCCTGGCGATCCGAGCGCGCCGGTCGGGACAAGGTCCCCGCCTATGTCGTGCTCACCGATGTGACGCTCATGGCCCTGGCCGAGCGGCTGCCCGGCTCCGACGACGACCTCCTCGAGATCCCGGGGATCGCCGAGCGCAAGGTCGAGTCCTACGGTGCCGAGATCCTCGAGGTCCTCGGGCGACACGCCGACTGAGAGCCGGTCGCGAGCGCGATTGCGTTATTTCCGTTGCGCCGGCCGGGGACCGGGCTCTACTCTTGCCAGACGTCCTCACTCGGGAGGACGCTGCACGCCGCAGGCCAAGGACGAGAGGAGGCTCCGGTGTTCATTTCCACGACGACGCTGACCGGTGCCGCCGGTGTCCTGGCCATGCCCGCTGCCACCCGCGTGGGACGTCGCGACCGCACCAAGTACGCCGGTCAGCGTGGACTCGCGCTCCGTCCGATCTCCGCTGCCTCTGTCGCGAACGAGTGGACCGCTGTCGACGTCCCGACCTCCGAGCCCGTGCCCTGTGGGGGTGCTGACGGATAACCATCCGAAGCATCATCAGACCTCCAAGGCCGCGGACCCAGCTCGGGATCCGCGGCCTTTTCGCATTTCCACCACCCCCACCGTTGCTCCACCGCCCGACTCAACCGAAAGAAGAAAGTCCGATGACCATCGACCAGGAGGTGCCCGAGATGACCCTCACCGCACTCCTTGACACCGACGCCTTCACCGGGGCGCTCGGCGGCGATGCCCCGTGCCAGCAGGAGGACCCCGAGCTGTGGTTCGCCGAGGCCCCGGACGATGTCGAGTTCGCCAAGGCGCTCTGCGGGACGTGTCCCGTTCAGGCCGCCTGCCTCGACGGCGCCACCGCGCGGCGTGAGCCCTGGGGTGTGTGGGGCGGACAGCTGTTTCTTGCCGGCGCGGTCGTCGCGCGCAAGAAGCCCCGCGGCCGGCCGCGCAAGGACGCGGCGGCCGTCGAGGCGGCCACCGTCGCCCTCGCGACCGCGGAAGCGGCCAGGGTCCTGGCGGCACGGGCGTCGTAGGCTGGTGAGCCATGACGCGACTCCAGATCGCCCAGGATCCGCACGCTGACGAGGTGCTGAGCACCGACTCCTTCGGGCTGCTGGTCGGGATGCTGCTCGACCAGCAGTTCCCGATGGAGCGGGCCTTTGCCGGCCCGGCGAAGATTCTCGACCGGTTCGGTTCCCTCGATCCCGCGAAGATCGCGGCTGCTGAGCCGGAGTCCTTCGCGGACCTGTGCGCCACACCTCCGGCCATCCATCGTTATGGCCGGTCGATGGCCGGGCGTATCCAGTCGCTCGCCTCCGTCGTCGTCGACGAGTACGGCGGTGACGCCGAGGCGATCTGGACCGGGGCCGCGGACACGGATGATCTCCTGCGTCGGCTCCAGGCTCTGCCCGGGTTCGGGGAGCAGAAGGCACGCATCTTCGCGGCCCTCCTGGGGAAACAGCTCGCTGTGACGTCGCCCGGGTGGCGAGAGGCTATCGGCCCCTATGCGGAGGAGGGGTCCTTCCGATCCGTGGCCGACGTCGTCGACCCGGACTCGCTGCAGAAGGTCCGGGACTTCAAGAAGGCCGCGAAGGAGCAGGCGAAGGCTGCCGAGTAGGTCGCAGGCAGTCCCAGGGGTAGCGTCCGGCAGGCTGTGCCGGCGATGTGGTCGTAGTCGGCCCGGCCGACGTATGACCGGGGCCGTGGCTAGAGGAAGTCCTCCCCGGGATCGGTGACAACCGAGTTGTCGACCGGCGGGAAGTCGGATCCGGGGACCAGGTCGGCGATCATCTCACGGCCCGGCACCGTGCCCCCGATCTGGCAGAGCACCCCGATCCCACCGAGCCAGACCCGGTGGATGAGCAGGTAGTCCGGGGGGAGGTTGAGCCGGGTGCCCACTGACCAGTTCGGCTGCCTCGGGTCGTTGACCCTGGCACCCAGGCCGCGCAGCCACTCCCTGGAGAAGGTGAACTCCTCGGTCAGCAGAGGAGCGAGGAACGGCCGCAGATACTCCAGGAGCTGCTCCGGGTCGATCGTGATCGACGGCCGGATGAACCCCTCCTCACGCAGCCGCTGGGTCATGGCCTCGGCCTCGCCGCGCAGTGCGAGGGACAGGGTCTCCCCGAGCGCTGGTGGGAGGCCGGCCTCGAGACGGTTGACCGCCCCGAAGTCGAAGACTGCCAGTCTGCCGTCCTCCGTGATCCGGAAGTTCCCGGGGTGCGGGTCGGCGTGCAGGGCCCCGGCATGGCCCGGCCCGCTGAGGAGCAGCTCGAGATAGAGGCGGGCAGCCTCATCACGATCGTGGGATGTCCCCTCCGCGATGATGTCCGCGAGCGGACGGCCCGGCACCCACTCACTGACGATGACCTTCTCGGAATGGGCCAGCACCTCGGGGACGAGGATCCGGGGGTGGTTGCGGAAGGCGCGAGCGAAGGACTTCTGGTGCGCCGCCTCGAGGGAGTAGTCGAGCTCCTCACTCATCCGGTCGATGAGCTCAGCGGTGATCGGACCCACGTCGATACCGGGGACCAGTCCGCCGGCCAGACGGGCGACTCGTGCCAGCTGGGTCAGGTCGCTCATGAGTGCCTTCGCGACACCCGGGTACTGGATCTTGACGGCAACGTCGCGGCCATCGCGCCACACGGCCCGGTGCACCTGACCGATCGAGGCGGCTGCCGCCGGCGTGTCGTCGAAGGACTGGAACTTGGAGGTGCGCCACCGCGGGCCGAGCTGGTCGGCCAGGATCGCGTGCACGGTGTCTGCCGGCATCGGCGGTGCCGCGTCCTGGAGGCGGGTCAGGGTGGCGCGGTAGGGGGCGACCATCTCCTCCGGCAGCGCGGCCTCCATGATCGACAGAGCCTGGCCGACCTTCATCGCACCGCCCTTGAGCTGACCGAGAACGGAGAAAACCTGCTCGGCTGTGCGGGCCTGCAGCTCTTGAGCAACGAGCTCCGCGGGCTTGCCGCCGACACGCTTGCCGACGGCCCAGGCAGCCCTGCCGGCATAACCGATCGGAAGGGTCGCCAGCTTCACGGTGCGGGTCACCCCCCGCAGCGGCAGGTCCGTCACGTGGTCACGATCTCCTCGGCGTCGTGGACAGGTCAGCGGCCATTGTCTCACCGGTCCGATCGGCGCTCCTCGGAAGAGGCCGCTAGGACAGGCAGGGGACGCGTGTCACCGCTGCTCAGGCGGGTCTGTTCTGGCCTGGGGTGATCCTCGACCGATGCGTCGAGGAGGAGCACGCCGGGTGGACCCTCCAGGAGGTGGTGGCGAGGGAGGGGAGTGGAAGGGCACAGTGCCAGCGAACCCCGATCGGCGGCGGATAGGCATCGAGGTGACCGAGAGCGAGCATGGCGGCTGCTCCGGCTGCGACTGCCGTCAGAGACGGCTCTGTGTGGACGGTCTCGGTCTGGCCATCCTCGATGGGGTCCTCGATGGTGAATGGCGTGAGCCCGGCGGTCTCACTCGCGGCAACACAGGCGAGGCAGGGTCCCTGACCGGGGACGATGAGAGGACCGATGTCGATGGAGGCGGGGCGCGCGACGACCGGTAGATGGGCGATCCCGCGTTCCTGCCAGTCCGCGGCCCGGGCGAAGGGAAGCCGGGTCGCCACGGTGATGACGAGGGTGGGATCCGGCTGGATGGGATCAAGGTCCTCCGTCACTGCGGCATAGCAGCCGCTGCGCACACCACCCACGCGCGCTGCCGTGAGAAGGCGGGTGATCTCCGCGGCGAGCTGGCCGCTGCCGTCGATCGTGACGAGGGCTCCGGCTCGGCGGTCGGTCAGCAGCGAGACCACCTGGGCCGAGATGGAGACCTCCGGGCCCTGGCGGAGTCGGGCGAGGGACCAGGCCGCCAGACCACCGGCGGGCAGCGCCGCCGGCCCGGAGACCGTCAGACCCGCTCCCTCGACGGCGGCGCTGATCTCGTGGACCCGCTCTGTGGACAGCCCCGTCGCGCGCGCAAGCGACCCGGCCGGGAGTGGACCGGCTGCCCCGGCGAGGAGGCGAAGGAGATGGCTTGCCGGGCCGAGCTCCTCCTCGTGCAGACCCTCGAGGAGGAGACCGTGGACCGGATCGTGGCCGAGCTGCAGAGTCCCGTCAGAGCGCAGCAGCGGGCGCAGGCCGGGGTGCACCGGAGGAACGAGGGTTCCGGCATCCGGGGGCGCGGACGGGGGAGAGGACATGACTCCAGGAGTCAACCGCATGACGCCCGGTGACAGCCGGAGTTATCCACAGCCGTGAGGCAGGGATGGTCTCGCGCCGGGTCCGGGTGAGCGGGACACGGCAGCGGAAATGACAGATGGGTGGGACTCCCGAAGGAGTCCCACCCATCCGATGGAAGGGCCGAGTCGTCAGGCCTTGCCGAGGATGCGGTTGAGGTTGGTGCCGCACTCCGGGCACTTGCCCTTCGCCATGCGACGGCCGTTGTCGGAGACGACGACCTTGCCCTCAGCCTCACGCTTCGCCTTGCACTTGACGCAGTAGAACTCGCCCTTGTACGTCTCGTCAGCCATAAGCTTCTCCTTTGGTCAAACCCTTGCGGCCGCACGCGCGGTGTGCGCAGCGCCGGTGAAGGGGCTGCACACGACCATAAACGAGCGTGCTGACACATCGAACCAATCTGAGCACGGCGCGCCGCGCGTTTGTCGGCTCATTTGTCCCAACAGCCACACTTGTCACACCAGTCACATGGGCACGGTGTGTCCTGCTCAGGGACGGCGTCGGGCTCGGTCGATGAGGGCTCCGAGCTCGGCGTGGGTCTGAGGCGGCAGCTCGTCCAGCGGCCACCACCGCACCTGGAGCGACTCGGGGCTGCACACCGGCTCGGCATCCGCGCGGGCCCAGCCCACGAAGCGGACATCGAGGTGCTCCTCGCACCGCCCGAACCGCGCGCTCAGCGCGTGCCGGTGCAGCTCGACGATGCCCGGCTCGACGACGATGCCCGAGAGGCCGGACTCCTCGTGGACCTCGCGGACGGCTGCGGCGTGCACCGTCGGATCGCTCGTCTCGAGGTGGCCACCGAACTGCAGCCAGCGACGAGCCTTGGCATGCATCGTCAGCAGCACCTGCTCGCGGGCCTCGTCGAGGACGATGCAGGACGCGGTCAGGTGGACCGGCGGACCCGTCTTGAAGACTGCGAGGTCGTCCTCGAGCGCGCGCAGGTATGCGTCGCGCCACTCCACCTGCTCGCGACCGTCAGGGGAGTAGCCCGTGAGCAGCCGCACGGCGTCCGCCCAGACCGCGGATCGACGGGGCAGCCCGGTGGCAGCCTCGACCGACTGGCTCATGCGCCCCTGGTCTCGTCGCCGTTGTTCTCGTCGCCGTTGTTCTCGTCGCCGCTGCGGCCGTCGTCCTCGGAACGGGCACCGTCGAGGAGGCGGGCCAGCTCGTCGTCCATCTCGTCGCTCGTCGTCGTGCCGAAGCGCTCGACATAGCCCAGTGGGTCATCCAGGTCAGCCGACTGGGGTGCCATGTCCGGGTGCTGCCAGACGTCGTCTCGGGCGAACCGGCCGTGCTTGTCGGCCATCGCGCGGAACAGGTTGGCCGCGTCCCGCAGCCTGCGGGGCCGCAGGTCGAGGCCGACCAGACCGCGGAAGACCTTCTCTCCGGGACCGCCGCTGGCCCGGCGTCGACGGATCGCCTCGGCCAGGGCGCCGCTGCTCGGCAGCGTCCGGCTCGTCGCGTCCTCGGCGACGACATCGACCCAGCCCTCGATGAGGGCCAGGCTCGCCTCGAGCCGGTCGAGCGCCCGGGTCTGGGCCTCGCTCGGCGTCGGCGCGAAGAGTGAGCCGCTCAGGGCCGACTGGAGTGCCTCGGGATTCTGCAGGTCGACACCCTGGAGCTGGGACTCGATCCCGTCGAGGTCGAAGGTGATGTCGGCGGCGTAGTCCCGAACAGCGGCGAGCACCTGAGGGCCCAGCCACGGCACCTGGGCGAAGAGCCGCGTGCGGGCGACCTCACGCACTGCGAGGTAGAGACGGACCTCGGCCTCGTCGATGGACAGGCCGGCGGCGAGGTCCCGGATCGCGTCGGGGAGCAGGACGATGTGGTCGTCGGGGACGAGAGGCAGGCCCACGTCGCTGCCGGTGAGGACCTCCTGGCTCAGCGTGCCGATGGCCTGTCCGAGCTGGGTGGAGAACATCCCGGCGCTCATCCGCTCGAGCATGCCCTGCACCTGTCCCATGACCGCGGAGACGTCCATCCCTGGGGGCAGCATTCCGGCCAGTTCCGGCGGCAGCGGGGCATCACCGTCGGTGAGCCGGCCGAGCTGGCCGGCCGAGGCCTGCGACATCGCGTGCGCCAGGCCCTTGGCCACCGGGTCGACCAGCTCGCTCCACAGCGGCATCGTCTCCTCGGTCCAGTTCAGGGGTGTCCAGGCGTGTGCCCACGCGGTATGCGCCGGCAGGCTTGTCGCCTCGTCGACCCAGAGGGAGGCGATGCGCACGGCCTCGGAGACCGCACGGGCGGCGCTGTCCTCCACCTCCTCGAGGGTGCGGCCGGCTGCGCCGGCTCCGGTGACGACGGCCTTGGCGGCCGTGAGTGCGGCCGTCTGGTCGACAGCGCCGCCCGGGGAGCCGGCCCCGCCGAGCAGGTCACCGAGCAGTGCGCCGGGGCCGCCGCTCTGCATCATCGACTGCACCTGGTCCATCGCCTGCTGGATGACGCCCGGGTCCATCTTGTCGATCCCGAAGCTGCTCATGAGCCCGGCCATCTCCGGGGGGACGGGCCCTCCGGTCAGGCTCTCGAACATCTTCTCCAGCTCAGGCGGGAGTCCGGACTGACCGCTGGGGTCGCGGTCCTCGGGGTCGGAGTCGTCGGGGTTGCGGGGCGTGATCTCGTCTGACACAGGTCCATTGTCCTTCACGTGTGGTCTGCGGTTCGTCTGGCGGGCCGTGCACCCGCCTCTCCTTGGGTGAAACCTCGCGAGGGCCCTGATCGTTCCCCAGACGGGCAGCCGGTCGGGTGCCCGCCCGTCGTGCCCAGCCGGCGCGCACGACCATAATGTGTGGTCGGCCCGTCACCGCCCCGAGGAGAACTGGTGAGCACTATCCACCCGCGCGTCGCGCTCGTCGACATCCGCGACCGCGCGCTCTCGCTCGACGAGGTGGTCGCTGCCGTCCAGCGAACCGGCCACGGGGCAGTGGTGACCTTCACGGGAGTGGTCCGCGATCACGACCATGCCGCCGACGGCTCTTCGCGCGAGGTCGCGCGGCTCGAGTACTCGGCGCACCCGTCGGCGGTCGAGGAGCTGGTGCGCTCCTGCGAGCGGATCGTGACAGCCCATGAGGGGGTGACCGTCGCCGCCGTCCACCGCACCGGTGACCTGGCGATCGGTGACCTCGCTGTCGTGCTCGCCGTCGGTGCCGGGCACCGGGCGGCCGCGTTCGACGCCGCCCGGGCCCTCATCGACGACCTCAAGGCCACCGTGCCCATCTGGAAGCACCAGGGCTTCGCGGACGGTTCGGACGAGTGGGTGGGACTTCCGTGAGAGACCCTCGCCAGCGGGCAGGACGCCCGCAGAGGGAACGGATGGGACGCGGATCGAGCACCATCATGCTCGCCGCACTCGCTGGGCTGGTCCTGTCCCTCGTCCTCGCCCAGGTCTCGCTCCCGTACGCCGTCATGACGCCGGGCCCGATCATGAACACGCTCGGGGACGTCCAAGAGGGCACGCCGCTCATCGAGGTGGACGGGGCACAGACCTTCCCGACCGAGGGCCGGCTGAACTTCACCACCGTGCGGGTGGGTGGAGGTCCGGGCAACGAGACCAATGTGTGGGACTACGTCACCGCGAGACTCTCCGGTGACGCGACGATCCTGCCGGTGGACCAGGTCTTCCCACGAGGCGCGACACGGACCGAGATCCGTGAGGAGAACCAGGCCGAGATGGAGGGCTCCCAGCAGGGGGCTGCCGCCGTGGCCCTACGGGCTCTCGGCTACGACGTCACCGAGACGGTGTCGGTCGCGGGCACGACGGAGGACTCCGAGTTCCACGGCCTGCTGGAGCAGGGGGACGTGGTCACCGCCGTCAACGGAATCGCCACCGACAGCGCGGACGCCGTCCGCGCCGAGGTGGCCACGGTCCCGGTCGGTGGCGATATCTCGGTCACCGTCCAGCGAGACGGGAAGGAGCAGGTCGTCGAGGGACGCACGATCGATGCGGAGGGCCGATCCGTCCTCGGGATCTTCCTCTCGCGGGCGTTCAGCTCCGACGTCGAGGTGACGATCACAGCCGGTGACGTCGGAGGACCGTCCGCGGGCATGATGTTCGCCCTCGGCATCTACGACGTGCTCACCGAGGGTCCCCTCACCGGAGGTGCCGACATCTCCGGCACCGGCACGATCACCCCTGACGGTGAGGTCGGGCCGATCGGCGGGATCCGGCAGAAGGTCATCGGCGCCCAGGACGCCGGTTCCGCGTTCTTCCTCGCGCCGCAGGGCAACTGCGCCGAGCTCGAGGGTCAGGTCCCGGACGGGATCGAGGTGTTCTCCATCGCGACGTTCGATGACGCGCTCGCCGCCGTCGAGGGCATCGCCAAGGACGAGGATCTCGCCGACCTGCCCCGCTGCGGCTGATCGGCCGGTCCGGGAGAGGCCATCGAGGCATACCCCGTTCGCACGGGTATGCGACGAGCAGGTCAGTCGTCGAAGGTTCCCAGCAGGCCCTGGACGAGGCCGGGCGCGATGGTGTCGCCGCTGGCGACACGGTCGTCGCGGTCGTGGTCCCGCTGCCGGAGCAGGCAGCGGGAGGTGCCGTCCCGAAGGACAGCGACGAGCAGGCGTACGTCCTTGCGGTCCGGGTGCTCGGCGAGCGCCGCTACGGCGGCGTCGGGGTCCAGCGGAAGGTCACGCTCGGCCGCCGGCGGAACGACGATGCGCTCGACGGCGATTGCCGCTCCCGATACCGCGTCGGGCCAGGCCATCTGGGCGAGCATGGTCTCGATGTGGTCGGGGGAGGGCAGGTCCTCCTGCTCGATCGCCGTGAGAGCCCCCGGTTGGACGTCGTGCGGTGCCAGAGCGTCGAGGAACCCGGGCTCGTGCTCGAGGAGATGCGCGGTCTCGACGAGCGCGAACAGCCGGACCGGCTGGTCCCAGCCGGCCGAGGACACGTGACGCTCGGTCTCGAGGGCGACGATGGACAGCGGGTCGGTGACCGGGCGGGGCTGCGCTGGGGTGCTCACGGGTCACCATCCTGCCCCGTTCCTCGCCGGTGACGTGAATCCAGTCCGGCTCGCGCGGTGCCGCGGCCCGGGTGAGCCCGAGGTCACGATCGAGTGACGAAGGTGACCGTGGACCGGACCTGGGTCAGGGAGTTCCCAGGTACGGAAGGTAGGTTGTCTCGAGCACCTCGTCATCGCCGCCGCCGCGCCGGTGACGACCGACCCGCGTGACGTAAGGCCCTTTTCGTGAGCAACCCCCCGTGGATGGACCGTCCTGGCAACGGTGAGGACGACGACGAGCGCCCTGACAAGGGCTCCTCGCCGATCGATCCCGATCGTCCGGGACCGGACGACCCCAACGACCCGATGCGAGACCTGGCCGCCATGTTCGGGCCCTTCGCCGCCGGTGGAGCCGGACGCGGCCGAGGCGGCCCGGGGGGACCCGGTGGTTCCGGTGGCGGAGGAGGCGGTGGATCGCGTCCGGCAGCGCCGCGTCGGCAGGGCGAGCGGCCCCGCCGCAGTCCTCTGACGATCACCCTGTTCTCCCTCGCCGTCATCGTCATGCTCGTGACCTGGTTGGCCGGCCTGTGGACCGATCTGCTGTGGTTCGACTCAGTCGGTTTCCGGAGCGTCTTCACCACCCTGCTCGTCACGCGAATCGGGCTTTTCGTCGCCGGGTTCCTCGTCGTCTTCGGACTCGTCGCAGGGTCGATGGCCATCGCCTTCCGCACCCGCCCGATAGTGGTTCCGACGAACCCAGCCCAGCAGGTGCTCGAGCAGTACCGCGAGGCGATCGAGCCGGTCCGCAAGCTCTCGATGTATGTGGTGCCCGGTGTCCTCGGCCTGCTCGCCGGGTCGGCGGCAGCCGGGCAGTGGCAGACCTTCCTCATGTGGCGCAACGGCGGAAGCTTCGGGGTGACCGACCCTCAGTTCAACCTCGATGTCGGCTTCTATGTCTTCTCGCTGCCGTTCTTCCGGTTCCTCCTCGGCTTCGCGACGATCGCGCTGGCCATGGCCCTCGTCGCCGCCCTCGTCACGCACTACATCTACGGAGGCATCCAGCTTCCGGGCCGTGGGCCCTCCACCCGCCAGGCGTTCATCCACATCGGCGTGCTCGGTGCCCTGCTGGCCCTCGTCCGCGCCGGCGTCTACTGGATGGACCGGTTCGCCCTGACGACCCGTGACGGCGGCCTGGTCACGGGCATCACCTATACCGACGCCAACGCGGTCCTGCCGACGAAGGCGATCCTCGCCGTCGCGGCGATCATGTGCGCGGGAATGTTCCTCGCCGCGATCTGGACCCGCTCGTGGCGGATCCCGATCATCGGCGTCGCGCTGCTCACCGTGACCTCCATCGTGGCGGGCGGAATCTATCCGGCGCTGGTGCAGTCGCTTCGCGTCCGTCCGTCCGAGCGCGCTCTCGAGGCTCCCTTCATCGAGCGCAACATCAAGGCGACCCGCGCGGCCTACGGCATCGACGACATCGAGCGGACCAGCTATGCC
>JAAYSB010000140.1 GCA_012518475.1 Intrasporangiaceae bacterium
CGACCTGCTGGCGCTGCTCACCGCGACGGCTCGCTGAAGCCGGCGCGCCACCTCAGTGGTTGCGCAGGGCCTCGATGAGCTCCTCCTTGGACATCGACGAGCGTCCCTCGATGTCGAGCTCGGCCGCACGTCTGCGTAGCTGCTCGACCGTACGATCCTCGAAGTCCGACGCTGCGCCCCCACGCTCGCCGACCTCCTCCCGGGATGTCGCAGCAGCCGCGTTCGAGATGCGCGCCGCCTTCTCCTTGCTCGCCCCGTCCTCCCGGAGCGCCTCATACATCTCCGGGTCCTTGATCGAGGGGCCCGGGTCGTCCTTCTGCTTCTTCTTCGATGTGGCCATGAAGGCCACCGTAGATGTGTCTCACCCGCCCTGAACAGGCATAATGCGAGACTGCCTGCCGAGCTCGAAACCAGGCCTGGGGCGAGGTGAACAGAAAGCACCTGGCAGGTGGCCACGGGGTGAACTCCAGGCGGTAGCCTCGGCCCCGTGAGGTTCAACGAGCTCGAGCCGGTCGAACAGGCCGCCACCGCCAGCAAGACCCGCACCGAGATGGGCCGGATCGGCGCCGCAGCACTGTTCGTCGTCGGTGTCATGATCTTCACCGGAGCCCGGTTCGCCGACCTCGACCAGGCCTATCTGCTCATCGCTGCCGCCGTCATCGGCGCCTACATGGCGATGAACATCGGCGCCAACGACGTCGCGAACAACGTCGGACCCGCCGTCGGCTCGTTCGCCATGACGATGACGGGCGCGATCGTCATCGCCGCGGTCTTCGAGGCGGCGGGGGCCATCATCGCCGGCGGTAACGTCGTGACAACGGTCAAGAACGGCATCATCGACCCTGCCGATATCGGGGACTCGAACACGTTCGTCTGGGTCATGATGGGAGCCCTCCTCGGAGCCGCGATCTGGCTCAACATCGCCACGTGGCTCGGTGCCCCCGTCTCGACCACCCACTCGATCGTGGGCGGCGTCATGGGCGGAGGCATTGCCTCCTCGGGCTGGGCCGCCGTCAACTGGCCGGCCATGGGTGCCATCGTCTCGAGCTGGGTCATCTCTCCGGTCGCAGGCGGGCTCATCGCCGCCGGTCTCCTCTACACCCTCAAGCGCACGGTGTTCTGGAAGGACGACCCGGTCACCGCCGCGGTCCGGGTCGTTCCGATCATGCTCTTCGTCATGGCGTGGACGTTCACGACCTACATCGCCCTCAAGGGCGTCAACAACATCACCGACATCAGTACGCCGGTGGCGATGCTCGTCGGGCTCGTGCTCGGCGCAGCGGTCTACGTCCTCATGCGTCCGCGGATCGCGGCGAGGGCGCCGCACCTGCCGCCCGGCCGTGAGGGCGTCAACCAGCTCTTCACCGCCCCACTCATCTTCGCCGCGGCCCTGCTCTCCTTCGCGCACGGCGCCAACGACGTCGCCAACGCGGTCGGCCCCCTGGCCGGCATCGTCGAGGTGCTCGTCGACGGCGACGCGGGGGCGAGCAGCGCCTCGATCCCGCTCTGGGTCCTCGTCATCGGGGCGCTCGGCATCTCCGTCGGTCTGGCGATCTTCGGCCCGAAGCTCATCCGCACCGTCGGCACCGAGATCACCGAGCTGGACCGCTCCCGCGCCTTCTGTATCGCGCTGGCTGCGGGTCTGACGGTCATCGTCGCCAGCCAGCTCGGCATGCCGATCAGCTCCACGCACGTGGCGCTCGGTGGCGTGTTCGGCGTCGGCTTCCTCAGAGAGTTCCTCGACCAGCGCATGGGCTCGATCATCGAGAACGTCCTCGAGAAGCACGAGGGTGACAAGCACTTCGACGAGGTGGCCCGCGTCCTGAACGACTTCAAGCGGGCGCCCGTCGAGGAGAAGCAGCGCATCCTCGACCAGCTCGCGGAGATGGGTGAGCATGCAGTCATCACCGCCGCCCAGCAGCGCAAGCTCAACAAGATCCTCAAGCGGCAGCTCGTCAAACGCTCCCACCTGTTGAAGATCGTCTCCGCTTGGCTCATCACCGTGCCGGCGTCCGCGCTGCTGTCCGTCCTCTTCTTCTTCGCCCTGCGCGGAATGATGCTGCCCTGATCCCGGTGGGACCCATGACGTGAGAGGAATCGTCCAGCGGAGCCTGCTGCCCCTCGTCCTCGGCGTCCTCGTCGTGGCGCTATGGCTGAGCGGCGAGGTCCAGGAGATCGCCGCCGGCGTCGCCATCTTCCTGTTCGGGATGCTCATGCTCGAGCAGGGCTTCACCCTCGTCGGGAGCGGTGTCCTCGAGCGCGCACTGCGCGGAGCCACCCGCTCGGTGTCGAGATCGGTCGCCTTCGGGGCGTTGGCGACGACGGCGATGCAGTCCTCCACCCTCGTCTCCGTCATCACGATCTCGTTCCTGTCAGCAGGGCTCATCCCGCTCGTGTCCGGCATCGGGATCGTCTTCGGCGCCAACCTCGGGAGCACGACCGGAGCCTGGCTCATCGCCGGGCTCGGCCTGCGGATCCACATCGCGGCGCTCGCGATGCCGATGCTCGCCGTCGCCATCGTCCTGGTCTTCAACCGCTCCAAGGGCGTCAGCGGCGCCGGCTATGTCCTCGGGGGAGTGGGATTCCTCTTCCTCGGCATCCACTTCATGAAGGAGGGCTTCGACTCCTTCGCCGAGCAGTTCGATCTGTCCCAGTTCGCCCTGGGCGGTGTCGTCGGCCTGCTCGTGTACACACTGGTCGGATTCGTCGCGACCGCGGTCATGCAGTCCAGCCACGCCACCCTCGTCCTCGTCATCACCGCGCTGGCCGCCGGACAGCTCACCTACGACAACGCCCTCGCCATCGCGATCGGGGCCAACGTCGGCTCGACCGTGACGGCTGTCATCGGCGCTGCCACGGCGAACTACCAGGGTCGGCGACTCGCCGGCGGGCACGTGATCTTCAACGTCGTGACCGCCGCCGCCGCCCTCCTGCTCATCGTCCCGCTCCAGGGCGCGGTCGCGTGGATCAGTGACCTCGCAGGCATCGGCGCGGACGACCACACGCTGCGGCTCGCGGTCTTCCACACGATGTTCAACATCCTCGGCCTGCTCATCATGATCCCGGCCCTGCCGCTGCTCCTGCGGGCCCTCGAGAGGATCTTCCCGACCACCGAGCCTCAGATCAGCGAGCCGCAGTACCTCTCGGAGTCGATCGCCACCTTCCCTGAGACCCTCCAAACCGCGGTCGCGAACGAGGTCGAGCATCTGTATGCGAACGCGACCGACCTCATCGCCGAGGCTCTCGGACTCGATCGGGACAGGCTCGTGGCGGCAACGGACGTGGCCTCCTACGTCCGCTCCTCGCGGACACCTGCGGACCTCGACATGGACCTCGCCTACGAGCAGCGGATCAAGCCGCTGCACGGCGCGATCCTCGACTTCGTCAGCAGACGCACGGCCGGCGACATCCCGGCCGGCACGGCTCGGCGGCTGACCGAGCTGCGGATCGCGGCCGAGCGGATCGTCCGCTCGGTCAAGGAGGTCAAGCACCTGCGCCGCAACACCCTCCGGTACACCTCGAGTGATCAGGGCGTCGTCACCCGCGTCTACGACGACCTGCGGATCCACATCGCCCGCACCCTCCGCGAGCTGGACGACCTGGCCCGCTCCGAACCGGAGTCCCGCAGCATCCTGTCCCTCGAGGAGGCCAGGGACCGGGTGCGCACGGAGAAGCGCCTGGTGCGCCCGCTCGTCGAGGAGCTCCTGCGTCGGGACCACCTCGATGCCGGAGTCGCCACATCGTTCATCAATGACGCGAGCTATGGCTATCGGGCGATGAAGGAGATGCTCGAGGGGGCCCAGGCTCTCTACAGCGAGCCGCTCGGTGTCCGCGCCGAGGTCGAGCGCCTCCTCGCGATGGACGAGGACAGCCTCGACGACGATGACGACTGAGCAGCGACGAGCGACACGGGCCCCGCGGGCAGGGAGGTCTCAGACCTGCCACACTGTGCCCATGGGGCTGTCCGACCTCGCTGAGAGACTCACGGAGTACCGGTCCCGGCTCGCTGCCGGGAAGGCTGAGCAGATCCATGCCGATGACGTGGAGTTCGTCATCGACAAGCTGCGTGCACGGCGTGGCAAGCTCACTGACCGGCTCGATGCCCAAGAGTGCGAGGACGAGCGGGTCGTGCTCGAGCGCAAGCTCGCCAAGGTCGACGATCTCATCGTCCAGGCAGAGTGGCTGCGCGACGAGCTGTGACCGCGAGCCCTGACGAACGACGCCTGAGTCAGTCCTCGAGCGCCTTGAACAGGGCGACGTGGACCGAGGCGACCTCCGGTTCGTCACGCGTCCACAGGATCTCGATGCCGGTGAAGAGCAGGGTCCACAGCCGGGCCTCCTCGGCATCGACACCAGCCGCCTCTGCCGCGATCTCGAGTCGGCGACGAACGCTCCAGCGGAAGGCCGACCCGGTGCCGAGCTCCTCGACCCGGTTGCGTAGCAGCGGCTGGAACTCACTACCCGGGTGACCGGCGAACGGCTTGGGATCGATGGCCAGCCAGGGTTCTCGATCCCCGGCGAGGACGTTCTCGTAGTGCAGATCGGTATGCAGCACGCGCCTGGTCGGATCCGTCAGCAGGTCCTTGGCGAGGGCCCGGGTGCGGACGGCGAAGCGGCGGGGGACCGCCGGGTGATCGAGCTGCGACAGGTGGCCCTCCAGCCACTCGTCGAGCGGTGGGATGGTCGGGGGAGCAGGGACATTCAGGCGGCGGAGCAGGTCCCCGATGATCTCGCACGCGGTGAACGCGTCCTCGGCCATGAGGTTGCGCGTGGAGTCGAGGCGTTCGAGCAGGAGAGCGCCGCGGGCCGGGTCGGCCGCGAGAAGCCGGACGGCGCCGTGGCCGCCCCACAGCTGCAGCGCTGTGTGCTCGGCGGCCGACTCGGTGTGCGGCCACCCCACCTTGAGGGCGGCCTGCTGGCCGTCGCGCTCAACGGGGAAGACGACCGCCGTCCAGCCGGTCATCGCCGGACCGGTCACGCGCAGGCCCCACTGCTCGAGGCACTCCACCACGAGCCGCGGCACGTCGCGGCCCCAGTCGGCTCCAGATGGTCCGCCGTCGGGCTCGAGGCGTGCCATCATGCTCAGCCACTGATCGGGAATGGCCGGGCCGGCGGCCGGATAGCCGGGGTTCACGGGGAGGCCGTCGGCTCACCGGATGCTGTGGACCTCGGAGCCTCGGGCGACGTCGGCGCGCCCGTCGGCGCAGGGGTCTTCATCGGCAGCGTCGTCGGCGTGCCGGTCGTCAGCCCGGGGAAGGCGGTCAGAGGGACTCCCCACCGCGCGCCGAGCGCGGCGGCGGTCCCGAGCCAGGCGACCACGTCCGGCATGGTGCTGTGCTGCTCGACGCCGGCCAGGTCGCCGATGAGGACGGCATACCCCTCGACGAGGTCGGTGAGGATCTCGGTCGCGAGGGCTGCCGCGGTCTCCTCGGAGCCGACCGCGAACGGCAGCGGATAGCTGATTCCCGGAGCGTCGGCTGTGCCGGCGGACCGGGCGTCCTGCGTCCGGAGCAGGGCGTGGATCTGCGCGAGAGTCGTCGTCGCGCGAAGGCGCGCCTCCTCGCGGGACTGGGCCGCAACGACCTCGAACCCGTAGCGCGCGGGGTCGGTGAGTGCGGCGAAGGCGATGGCCCGCTCGGGGGACGGCCAGGCGGCCGCGGCCCGGGAGGTGACCGACACCCCAGGCACCTCGTAGCCGTCCTCGTGGACCGCTGCCCAGCGCTGGGCGAGGAGGGACACGACGATCGGGAACAGGCCCGCACCGCAGCCGGCGAGGTCCCTGAGCCGGCGCAGCGCGGCTGCGGGGCCGTCGCGGGGGGCGACTTGCGGAGGAGATGGCTCCGGTGGAGAGGTCGGTTCCGGCGCTTCAACGGGGGCGTCGGTGGCCTCGGATGCCCCGTCGGACAGCATGGGCTGAGTCGACTCGGTCGACTCGGTCGGATCGGGCAGCGGTACGGCGGTGAACGGAGGTGCGGTCACCGTCGGTGCCGGTGGTCGGGCGATCGGCGCCGCGAGGGCCTCCTCGATCGTCTCGATCGGCACGCCGGCTCGATACAGGGCGGTGCGCAGGACCGCTGCCTGCTCGGCGTACACCGCGTGATCCGGATCATCCGCGGCCTCGGCCGTCGTCGCGAGGTCGTGGGAGTCGCGCAGCAGCCACAGCAGCGCGTCCTCGGCCGGGATGGGCTCACGCGTGGGGATCGGGATGAAGGGGATCTCCGGCGCGCTGTCCTCCCAACGCACCCGGCAGCCGGTCAGGACAGCGGCAGCGAGCCCGAGCGCACCGCCGAGCAGCACCCGCCGGCCCGGCCGGGCAGGCGGGTCGGCGGGTCGAGGGGCGCGACGCATACAGGGGAACATATCTTGCCCGGACCGCGTGGCCGGGCCGGTCCCGGGGACGTGTCGGCCCGCCTCGGCGTTCACTCGATAGAGTTGCTCGAACAGCTTCATAGACACGTCCACACCGAAAACTGCAGAAGGGCCTGACCTCCCGTGAGCGCCGAAGTCCGCATCAGCACCCTCATCGAGCCCGTCCTCGCACCCCTTGTCGTCGACGAGGTCAAGGTCACCCCTGCCGGCAAGCGACGCGTGGTGCGTGTCGCCGTCGACCGTGCGACCGACGAGTCGTCGGTCGTCGAGACCCCCACCGAGCCGATGTCCCTCGACGAGATCGCCGACGCCACCCGTGCGGTGAGCGAGGTCCTTGACGAGAGCGATGTCCTCGGCGAGCAGCCCTACACCCTCGAGGTCACCTCTGCGGGCGTCGGCCGGCCGCTCACCCGCCCGCGGCACTATCAGCGCGGCGTCGGACGCCTCGTCGTCATCTCGCGGGACGGCGTCCCCGACGTCCGTGGTCGGATCGCGTCCGCGGGACCGGACTCGCTCACGGTCGTTGTCCCGGCCACGAAGAAGACCTCCGCGAGCACCGAGACCATCGCGTATGCCGACATCGCCCGGGCGCACATCGACGTCGAGTTCTCCCGGGCCGACGAGACCTCCTGATCAGACCCCCGACTCACCCGGGCGCCTGACGCGCCACGCCGACTGAACGACACACGACTGAACGACCAACGACGCAACGACGAACGTAGAACGACGAGAGAAGGACACCATGGACATCGACCTACAGGCACTAAGAGCGCTCGAGCGTGAGCGCGACGTCTCTCTCGACATCCTCATCCCCGCCATCGAGAACGCCCTGCTCCAGGCCTATCTGCGGACCGACGACCACTACCCGAGTGCCCGCGCGGAGCTGGACCGCAAGTCCGGACACGTCGTCATCTGGGCGCGGGAGGCCTATGAGGTCGAGGAAGAGGTCCCGGCCGACCCCGAGGACGAGGACCAGACCCCACGCACCCGGATGCGGCGCGAGCTCGGCCCGGAGTTCGACCACACTCCGACAGGATTCGGACGGATCGCGGCCTCGACGGCGCGGCAGGTCATCGTCCAGCGGATGCGCGAGCTCGAGGACGAGGCGATTCTCGGAGACTTCCGCGGCAAGGAGGGTGACATCGTCGCCGGCGTCATCCAGCAGTCCCCCGACCCGCGCCACGTCACCGTCGACTTCGGCACTGTGGAGGGGATCCTCCCGCTCGCCGAGCAGGTGCCAGGGGAGGAGTACAAGCACGGCGACCGGCTGCGCTGCTACGTCGTGTCCGTGCGGCGCGGGCTCAAGGGCCCGCAGATCGCGCTCTCCCGGACCCACCCCAACCTCGTCAAGAAGCTCTTCGCCCTCGAGGTGCCGGAGATCGCCGACGGTACGGTCGAGATCGCTGCCCTGGCGCGCGAAGCCGGTCACCGGACGAAGATCGCCGTGCACTCGACCGTCCCGGGCGTCAACGCCAAGGGCGCCTGCATCGGGCCGATGGGCGCCCGCGTGCGCGCCGTCATGACCGAGCTGCGCGGCGAGAAGATCGACATCGTCGACTACTCCCAGGACCCGTCCGTCTTCATCGCCGCGGCCCTCTCGCCGTCGCGGGTGGAGTCCGTCGAGGTTGTCGACCCCAAGCTCCGGGCTGCCCGGGTCATCGTCCCCGACTACCAGCTGTCCCTCGCCATCGGCAAGGAGGGTCAGAACGCCCGTCTCGCGGCCAAGCTCACCGGCTGGCGGATCGACATCCGCCCGGACACCGCTCCGGCCGCGGAGGGATCGGCGTCGGCGCAGCCTGGCGAGTAGCGTTAGAATGGCTGAGACCGACCGGACTGGACTCCGGCGTCGGCCATCCAATCACGTGCCCATCCGCACGTGTGTGGGCTGCCGACGGACGGATAGCCGGTCGGCGCTCCTGCGCGTGAGAGCACAGCAGGATGACTCCGGAACGATCCGGATCGTCCCCGATGTGCGCGGTCGGCTCGGGGGACGCGGCGCCTGGCTGCATCCCCGGGACGACTGCATCGAGCAGGCGGTGCGGCGCCGTGCTTTCGCCAGGGCCCTTCGACTGAAGGCCCCGGTTGAGCTCGAGCCGCTCCACCAGTACCTGTCCACCAGAAGAACCGGAAGCGGGTTTGACGCTGATGAGCACCCGATGAGTACTCAGCAATGAGCACCCACCAGCACTAACCCGGTCCAACCCGCGCCCGCGGCTTGGACCACCCAGAAGGAGAAACGTGTCCAAAGTCCGTGTGAGCGCACTCGCCAAGGAAGTCGGAGTCCCGTCCAAGGTCCTCCTCGAACGACTTCTCGAGATGGGCGAGTATGTCAAGACCGCGAGCTCGACGGTCGAGGCGCCCGTCGTGCGCCGCTACAAGGAGAAGTTCCCGCCGGAGGCGGCCCCCGAGGCTGTCGAGCCGGCGAAGAAGGCCGCGCCCGCCAAGGCCGCGGCTGCACCCGCGACGCCGGCCGCTGACGCGCCGGCCGCTCCGGCTGCACCCACCCCCGCGCC
>JAAYSB010000141.1 GCA_012518475.1 Intrasporangiaceae bacterium
ACACCTCTGCCTTCGTCGCCCTAGCGGCGGCCACCGCCGGCGTCCTCGCACTCCCGGTGCACCTGGCCGGATACCGCGAGCAGGGAGTGCTGCGGCGCTTCCGCGCCTCGGCCGTGCGCCCCGCAACCCTCGTCAGCGCGCACATGGCCGTCACCGTGTTCATCGCGACCGTGGGCGCCATTCTGCTCACCATCATGTCCGCGGTCGTCTACGACGCGACGCTGCCGCAGGACTGGGGCGGCGTGATCGCTGCATTCGCCATCACCGCCGTGTCGTTCGCAGCCCTCGGCGCCCTGCTCGGGTTCCTCCTGCCCACCGCTCGGGCCGCCCAAGGGCTGGGGGTGCTGCTCTTCTTCCTCTTCCTCATGCTCGGCGGCTCTGGCCCACCCACGGAGATCCTCCCTGACGCCCTCGCCCGGATCTCCGAGGCCATACCCGCCACCCACGCCGCCCAGCTGCTCCGAGGACCGTGGACGGGGACCGGCTGGGACGGGACGGCGCTGCTGTACGTGCTTGCGATGCTCGTGATCTGTCTGGCTCTGACCGCCTGGCAACTCCGCCGTGAGGGCCAGAGCTGAGACCTCCGCACCGGGCACATCGACCGGGCACATCGACGGCCACATGAGGAATGGTCCGGCACAGAGCGGTGCAGGGGGACATCACCGCTCAGGGGGTCTACACGATCGTCAGCGGTTCAGTACTTGCGCAGATGGATGGGCCCTTGACCACGAAACTCGCCACGAATGAAGTCCGCGACTGACGTGGTCAGGTGCATCAGGTCCTCGGTTCGGTTCGCCAGTGCCCGCACCGTGAAACCTGGGCGGTTAGTGCGGGATACCGAGCCCCATAGTTGCGACTCGCCGCCCTCGTGGGATCGGACAAGATCCCGCACCTGATCGATGTGGTCGTCCGTCAAGCCGGGTTCCAGGCAGGTCACAGTCGAGATGTGCGTCCGCCCAGCCATGACGTACTCACCGTGGCGGCGGAAGTCCCCTGCAGTCGGATTGAGTTTCAGATTGTCGATGATCTCCGGCTTGCCGTCGACTGTGACCACATTCCGCAAGAAGGCTTGGTCGTACAGGAACTTGCCACGGTCCGGGGACCACCCAGGCGTGACGATCTCAGACATCACCAGGGAACCGTTGGGGTGCACATCAGCAGTGATCTGCTGCCTGTAGTCGGCGTCGCGATAGAGGATCAGCTGATCTGGGATGTACTCCAGGACGGAGCCATCGCCGACCTTGATACGAAGGTTCTGTACTACGTAGTCGTGGGGCGTGCGGTAGACCTTGACGGCCGACTGGTCGGTCAGAAGTAGGGATGCACCATCCTCGACCTCGACGTCGATCCGATAGGCATCTCCGCCGACATAGCCACCGCCGGGGTTGACGATCGTGACATAGGCCTGGCCTGTGTCATCCAAGTAGTGGGCTCGGATCACTTTCAGCGCCCTGGTGTAGTACTGCCGCCTGACGACAGACCTGCCTCCGCTGAATCCGACCCCCAGCTCCAGGATGCCGGTCTCTTCACGGGGTGGGTGATGACTGAAGATGTCGCCCGGGATGGCCCACATCAACCGGCGAGATCTTCCATGAGAACATCCCGACGAATCCACGCGATCACCTTGTCGAGACCTTCGTCGGTCTTGAGGTTGGTGAAGACGAAGGGCTTGTCTCCCCGGAAGACCTTCGAGTCGTGCTCCATCACCTGCAGATCTGCCCCGACGTGCGGAGCCAGGTCTGTCTTGTTGATCACGAACAGGTCGGACTTGATCATGCCCTGACCGGCCTTGCGCGGGATCTTCTCACCCTGGGCCACGTCGATGACATAGATGGAGAAGTCCACCAGCTCTGGGCTGAACGTGGCCGACAGGTTGTCGCCACCGGACTCGACGAAGACGATCCCGAGATCGGGATGGCGTGCCAGCAGCTCCTCGATGGCGGCCTCGTTCATGGAGGTGTCCTCGCGGATTGCGGTGTGCGGACAACCGCCGGTCTCGACGCCGATGATCCGGTCAATGGGTAGCACCCCGTCTCTGGCCAAGATCTTGGCGTCCTCGGTGGTGTAGATGTCGTTGGTGATCGCGGCCATCGAGACCTCCTCCGACATTGCGCGGGTAATGCGCTCGATCAGGGCCGTCTTGCCGGAGCCGACAGGTCCGCCGACTCCGATCTTGATCAGGTTGCTCATGATTTCTCTTTCCCTGTCCGTCAGGACATGAACATTCGTGCGTGCAGACCTTCGTGCTGCATCTGAGATATTTCGATGGCTGGCGCCACGACGCCAAGTTCCGCAGTCGAGTGACGCATCGTCAGCTCTGCCGCCCGCTCAATGTGGTCGTACGCCGCGACGAGTGTTCGCTGGCCGGCGTCCTGGCCGAGCGGGATAGACCGAATGGCGTTCTGAGTCATGGAGTTCGCCATCTGGAGCAGGTACGCATGAACTCCATCAATGGTAGAAACTCCGACACACCCAAAAGCCAAGCCAGCGGCGATTCCAGGATTCCCGTGATAACGGCCCTCGCTGATACCCGCGGCATATTCGCTGACCAAAGACGCGTCCGAGACCGTGATGGCTACCACGCGGGCCATGCGCTTGCCCATGGTGTTCATCGACTGGCGAATCTGGCGGGATGCCTGACTCGCGTGACATAGCTGGTCAAGCTGTGACAGTTGGGAGATCTTCTCCGTATCGTTGAGCGGGCTGGTGGCCAACTCCATGCCCAGCCGAACCGCCAGAGCTTCGTTGAAGCTCGCCTGGTAGAGATACGTTGCCAGCCAACGACCGTACGACTCTGCATCGTCGATCTGACCGGACTGGATGAACGTCTCCATCCCCGCTGAGTGAGCGAAACTCCCGGTCGGCAGTGCCGAGTCCGTCAAGTGCCAAGTGATGAGCTTGGCTCGGAGGTCAGTGACTGTGTTCGGCATGGCGGAAAGCAGCAGGCATCTCGCGCTCAGCGCGTTCGAAGGGAACTCCGAGATGCTCCAAGGTGTGTTCGACGGTGTGATCGTAGCGAACCACCATCACTGCCCCTTCGAAACCGTGGTCGTCGGCAAAGAACTGGGCCTGCAAGTGCCGGTTTCCCAGCGTATGCGCCACTGTGCCCATCTCACGGATGGTGCGAGGCTTGATGATCAGAACATCAACCGGGGCGATCTTGGCCGCGATGACTCGTTCATCATCGCGGTACAGCACGTCGCCGGCGGATAGTTCACGGAAGTCGGTGGGAAAGCGCAGTGCGATCTCCTCGCCGCCTTGAGTCCGAGCGCGCTGGACCCGCTTCAGTCGCTCTTCGTTGTCGAAGACGACGTAGTCGACCTTCAGGTCGGTGACAACGTCCCCGGGGAGATCAGCAAGGTTCTCAACAATTTTGGTAACTATCACGGCTTCTTCTTCGAAAAGCACACAAGAAGGTGGAGGCGGACCTCCACCTTCTTGTGAGGAGAACGGAAATTCCGAGGATGCTTAGAACAGGAAGTAGCGCTGAGCCATCGGAAGCACGTCAGCCGGCTCAGAGGTGATGACCTCGCCATCGACGGTGACTTCGTAGGTCTCAGGATCGACCGCGATCTCTGACGTTGCGTCGTTCCACTTCATATCGGCCTTGCCGATGTTGCGCATGTTCTTCGCTTCCAAGAAGGTACGGCTCATACCGAGCTCTTCCGGCAGGCCGGCTTCGAATGCCGCGGTCGGCAGGAAGGTCACCGAACGCTCACCGACGGCCTTACCACGAGCAGCGTACGAGTAGCGCATGGTGCGAGGCTGGGGTGTCGGAATGGATGCATTGGAGTCACCCATAATGGAGCGAGCAACGAAACCGCTCTTGAGAACAAGGTCAGGCTTGACGCCGAAGTAGGCAGGGTTCCAGATGACCAGGTCAGCCAGCTTGCCCTCTTCGACCGAGCCAACGCTGTCCGCGATACCCGCGGCGATTGCCGGGTTGATGGTGTACTTGGCGACGTAGCGCTTGATGCGACTGTTGTCATTGCCGTCGGAGTCACCGTCGAGCGGACCTCGCTGAGCCTTCATACGGTGCGCGACCTGCCATGTACGCAGGACAACCTCACCAATGCGCCCCATCGCCTGGGAGTCGGACGAGGTGATCGACATGAGGCCCAGGTCGTGCAGGACGTCCTCGGCAGCAATGGTCTCCTTGCGGATGCGCGAGTCAGCGAACGCGACGTCTTCCGGCAGATCAGGGTTCAGGTGGTGGCACACCATGATCATGTCAAGGTGCTCATCCATCGTGTTGACCGTGTAGGGCAGCGTCGGGTTCGTGGAAGCCGGCAGCACGTTGGGTAGACCAGCAACCTTCAGAATGTCGGGGGCGTGGCCTCCGCCAGCACCTTCGGTGTGGAAGGTGTGGATGACCCGGTCCTTGAAGGCGGCGATGGTGTTGTCGGCAAAGCCACCTTCGTTCAGGGTGTCGGTGTGGATGGCGATCTGGATGTCCATCTCGTCAGCGACGGAGAGTGCCTGATCGATGACGTTGGTGGTCGATCCCCAGTCCTCGTGGATCTTCAGACCGATGGCGCCAGCCCGGATCTGCTCACGCAGCAGCTCCGGGTCCGCCGCGTGACCCTTGCCGAGGAAGCCCACGTTGACCGGGAAGTCCTCAGATGCCTTGATCATGGTCTTGATATTGGCGACACCAGACGTGACCGTGGTCGCGTTGGTCGAGTCAACAGGGCCCGAGCCGCCACCGACGAGGGTGGTGGTCCCGTTATCCAGAGCCGCCTCGATCTGACCGGGAGAGATGAAGTGAATGTGGGTGTCGACTGCGCCTGCGGTGACGATCTTGCCTTCGCCGCCGATCACTTCCGTCCCGACGCCCACAACGATGTCGACGTCGTCTTGGATGTCTGGGTTGCCGGCGTTGCCGATCTTGAGGATGCGGCCATCCTTGACGGCGATGTCAGCCGTGTAGATGCCGGTGTAGTCGACGATCATGGCGTTGGTGATGACGAGGTCAGGGATCTGGTACTCGTCGTTGACACGGGAGTACTGGCCCATGCCATCGCGGATCACCTTGCCGCCGCCGAATGAAACCTCCTCACCGTAGACGGTCAGGTCCTTCTCAACGCGAGCGATCAGATCAGTATCGGCCAGTCGAACACCATCACCGGTGGTGGGGCCGTGCAGCTCGGCGTACTGGCGCCGATTCATTTCATGAGCCATCGTGATTTCTCCTAAAGCTCGTGACTAGAGGGTGCCGTTGATCTTGCCGTTGAAACCCCACACTTCGCGCTTGCCAGCGAAGTCAACGAGGTTGACCGTGCGCTTGTCGCCTGGTTCAAGACGAACGGCAGTGCCGGCGGGGATGTCCAACCGCTTGCCCTTGGCGGCTTCGCGATCGAACTCAAGACCCGCATTGGCCTCATAGAAGTGGAAGTGGGAACCGACCTGGACCGGACGGTCACCTGTGTTGGTCACCTCGAGGGTGATGACTTCGCGGCCTTCGTTCAGGACGATGGGGCCGGATTCGCTAATGAAGTACTGGCCAGGGATCATGATCTGTTCTCCTGAACTACCGGATTGGATTGTGCACAGTGACCAGCTTGGTGCCATCGGGGAAGGTGGCCTCAACCTGGACGTCGGAGATCATCTCTGCGACGCCCTCCATGACGTCGTCTCGAGAGAGGATCGTGACTCCAGAACTCATCAGTTCGGCCACCGTCCTGCCATCACGCGCGCCTTCAAGCAGTTCAGCGGTGATCAGTGCGGTTGCTTCCGGAGCGTTGAGCTTCAAGCCGCGTTCCTTGCGGCGGCGGGCCAAGTCGCCCGCGACGACAATCATGAGCTTCTCGTGTTCACGCTCGGTCAGGTGCATGGAACTCTCACTCTCTGGGTTGTAGCTCGGCTGACAGGTCTACGTCTTCTCGTTGATCCTCCTGCCCATCCTCCCCATCCTGCGCGACAAGGACCGTCAGTGCAGCGACAACGACAGTCTGTGCGATGGTGAACGCCGTGTTCCAGCCGATTTGGCCTGTGACCAGGTTGTGTGCGGCGGCCGCGATGCCGAGCAGGATGGCGACCATTCCACCCAGGACAAGGACAGAGAGGCTCTTGCTTCGGATGATCCCAGGTCGAGCAGCGACTTCTGTTCGAGGAACAGCTTGTCGACCGGTGAGAGGTTTGATGGCTGCCTGAATCAAGCCGTTCTGCCATCCGACGCAGGCCAGGATCAGCGCCACACCCACCCACTGCAGCCACGATGGCCATTCGGCGAAGAGGGGGCCGGCAATGATGACCGAGGTCACCGGGGAGAGGAGCAGAATGCCTGCAGACAAGGTCGGGTGCAGCCAGACCGAACCGTACTGGACCAAGGTCCAGGCAGCAGCCTGACCAAGAACGATCAGCAGGATGAGGCTGACCCAGTTGCCCATGTTGACCGGGTCGCCAGCCATCGTGGCTTCCTGCAGGGACGGGTTGTCGCCCAACACTGCTGGGAGCACCATCTCGCCAGTGACGGGATCCTTGGTGAGGACACCCTGGGTGATGTTGAAGCCGTTGCCACCGGTGAACATCCAAATGACGGGAGGAATCGCCTGGGCCAGCATCGTGTACATCATCGGCTGGATGTACAGGTCTTTACGAGGGGCGCTGGTGGACGCCTTGAGGGAGAGGTACAGGTAGAGGGAGTAGCAGAGACCGGAGGTCAGACCGAAGGCGGTTCCGATGACCGACGTCTTAATGCCACCGATGGTCGCCGGACCAATTGAGCCTTCAGCAGGTTCGAAAACACCGCCGGTGAAGAGAACACCGACGATCATGATCGGGAGGATGAAGATGAAGGACTTCGGCAGTTTGACCTTGTCAATGACCGCCGTCAGCATCGGCACGATCACGACCTGAAGGTTGAGCAGAATTGCTGCGACACCAGAACCGATCAGGAAGATCGAGTAGTTCCATGCGGTGAAGTCGATGCCCAGGAAGATGCCGGCAGTCGCCGCCAGGATGATGCCCTTGCGGGGCAGTGCCTGCTTGTTGCGGATTTCGCGGAGCCCCAAGGGGAGCAACAGCAGGAAACCCAAGATGACGCGCAGGAAGGCCTGGGTGGCTGGGTCCATGTTGGAAGCCTTGACCCAGAGCGGTGTGCCCGAGAGGAACAAGGTGCCGAGCAGCAGAATCATCACGGCCTTGCCATGGCTGACTTGCTTGATCGGGGCGGGAATCCGAGACCCCACCGCACTGGTCGATTGGCTCATGCCACCAGATGCTAGACCACTTTGTATCGCCGCGGGCCCGCATCTCGGAAGTACTGCAAGAGTTGCGGTTTCGGGGCGATGCGACTCGGCGAGATCCTTGCCGGCAACACCCTGAGAACGGACACAATGAGGCCATGACGGACAGCACGGTCGACGGCCTCTTCCGCAGCAACGGCGGCGACACTGACGATGAGGTCGAACCCGCCATCGAGCCCGACATCGAGGTGTGGAACCGTGCCACGAGCGGCACTGCATACAGCCGGCTAGCGGGCGACGTCGCACTCGCCCACGCGCTGCGCCTGGACGGTGACGCGGCGGCGGGGAGCCTGCTCGCCGCACTCGAGGCCGAGGTCGGCGAGGGCACCGTCGGCGCCGGCAGAGCCGGATTCGCCTGGTTCGGGCTGGAGCAGGTGGTCCGGCTCATCGACGAGGCCCGCGAGCAGCTGGACGCGCTGAGCGCGTCAGAGCTGGAAGGCTCAGAGCTCGACGACCGCTACGAGGAGATCGACCGCGACGTCTCTGACCGCTACGCCGAGCTCGACGTGGCGGATGGTGCGCTGAGCGTGGCCTTGAAGGAAGCGTTGATGGCGCGCCCGGGAGGCTTCGCGGAGACGACCGGAGTGCCTGACGCGAGCTTGGACCTGTCCACGGACCGGCCTAAGGATGTCGATGAGTTGCAGCACGGGGGCTGGGCCACATCGTCGCCTACCGCTCCGGCACCGCAGGACCGACCACCGTTCGCGCGAGACATCACGGCCGAGGAGAAGATCCGGCGCTCCGCGCAGGCCCTGGCGGCCTTCGGCATCACCTCCTGGGTGGATGACGGGCGGCTGCAGGTTGTCATCGAGGCCGACGAGGACTGGGACGTCTTCGACGCGGTCATCGACCTCATCGACCGCCGGTACCCGCCGACCTGAGACCTCCGCACCGGGCACATCGACCGAGCACAATGAGGCACGGTCCAGCTCAGTGCGGTGCAGGGAGACATCACCACTCAGGAGGTCGACGCGATCGTCAACGCCGCGAGCACGGCGATGCGCGGGGGCGGAGGGGTCGACGGGGCGATCCATCGCGCGGGCGGTCCGGAGGTGATGGCCGACTGCATCGAGCGCTTCCCCCACGGTCTGCAGACCGGTGACGCCGGGTGGACCACCGCCGGGGCGATGCCCGCCCGCTGGGTGATCCACACCGTGGGTCCGAACTACGCAGCAGGACAACGGGACCGCTCGCTCCTCGAGTCGTGCTACCGCCGCTCGCTCGAGGTCGCCGACGAGCTCGGCGTGACGTCCATCGCCTTCCCTCTCGTCAGCGCAGGCATCTATGCCTGGCCTGGGGAGGACGCCATCCGGGTCGCGGTCGACACGATCCGAGGGGCCGAGACCAGGGTCCGAGAGGCGAGTCTGGTCGCGGTGGATGAGCGCGCATACCGCCAGATCATGCAGGCGATGGACCGCATCCTCGGCGAAGACGCCTGAGGAACTGTCATGGAGTGCACCGAAATTCACTCGCGCGCGCGGGGTCCGCGGGCGTAGAGGAGGGAGTCACGCAGAACGCGGGAATAGAGCACGTTGGCATCGGCGAGCACGACCTGCGTCGGCAAGAGCACCTCATCGGCCCGGCACTCACTCCAGGAGTCCGGCATCATTCTGGAGCCTGGCCAGTTCACTGAGAATCGGTCCTCGCCACTCCCGCTCGGCGATGCGGAACGCGTCAATCGAGGCCATGCTGATCCGATGGTGAGTGCCGACCATGCGGAAATCGAGCCTGCCATCGTCCATCAACTTGCGCACCTGCGGACGCGACATCCCAAGGAGTCGACCAGCCTGCGTCGGTGTGACCTCTCCACGGGTGTTGGCCAGGACCAGGTCACGACCCTCAACCCGTGCATCAACCAGTTGCGCTAGCCACTCCGCGGTCTCACGCGAAAGCGTCAACTGGACCTCATCGCCGTCCTGAGCCAAGGCGCGATGAAGTTGATCCGCGTCGCGAGTCAGAATCTCGCTCACAAGCCACCTCCTCGACTATCTGACCCATCTGCTTTAACTGTAGCATCTGCACGAGATGGCGACTGGCCGCCGACCCAGGGGGGTACGTATCTAGACGAGGCTCTTCCTGTCCGCCCTGGAAACTGCCTCTGGAGCAACCGCACGATCTTCCGGACGCCACTTGCTCCCTACACTTGAGGCATGCAGATCGTCGTCGCCTAGACGTCCAAGACGGGGTTCACCCGGACGTACGCCCAGTGGATCGCCGCCGAGCTCGACGCCTCCCTCGTCGAGACCACCGACCTCAGGCCGGACCAGATCGAGCGCGCCGACGAGGTCATCCACGGGGGCGCGCTGCGCGTCGGGGGCATCTTGGGCTTGCGCCGGTTCCTGCGGCACTGGCCGCTCCTGGCGACCAAGACCGTGGTGCTGTGGCACACCGGGGCCAACCCCGGGCACCCCGACGTCGTCACGGAGGTGTGGCGAAGTCACTTGACGGACGAGCAGCTGCAGAGCACCACCCGGTTCTACCTGCGCGGCGGCTTCGACGCTCACCGACTGGGGTGGCTCGACCGGATCCTGATGCGCGGCATGGTGGCGCACCTGCGCCGCAAGAAGATCCTGAGCGAGGACGAGCGGGGCCTGCTCGCGATGTACGACCACCCCCACACCGAACTGGATCGCGTAACCATTGCGCCGTTGGTCAACCACGTCAAGGCCCCGCGGGGCTGACCGGGCCCGATGCCAATCACGAACAGCTGGCCCGTGTGTCGGGTAGGTGTCAGCTTTCGGCTCAGACTTCCGTCGCTTCCTGTCTAAACCTGTACACCTGTGTCCGCGTCGCCTCCGCTGACCAACACGCCTCGACCCGGATGAGGCTTGATCACCCCGCCCCAAGCGGACATTAACGCTGAAACACCTCACCTACGTCGGCGACGAGCTCGCCCGTAGTCGGCGTGCGTACGAGTCACAGACCCTCAGTCGTCAGCCCACACCCGAACCACAACCAGTCACCCGACGACGCCCCGCCCCTTCCCCGGCAAGAAGCAGTAGTCCCAGCGTTGGTCGATGATGCCTGAGCGGGGCGAGGCGTCACGCGACTCGGACGCGCTGATCTCCCATGACGTAGTCAATCTCCATACTGCCACCGACGGCTTCGAGGTAGCCGCGGATGGTGCCGATCTTGGCGTTCTCCAGATCTCCGTTCTCGATCTTGGAGACCTGCCGCTGCCCGACCCCGATCCGTTCGGCGAGTTGTGCCTGGGTGTAGCCGGCCCGTTCACGCAGCTCACGCAGACGGTACCCACGCACTTCAGCCATCATGCGTCGCTTGTGGGCCTCGACCCGTTCACGATCGACCGGTCGCTTGGCGAGGTAGTCCTCGACGGTCATTCCCATCGTGTTCACCGTCCTTGAAGTCTGCGTAGGTGGGCGTCGAGCAAATCGTCAGCCCGTGGGATGTTCTTGCGGTACCAGCGCTGCCAGTTGCCGGCCTTGTCCCCAGCGACGAGCAGGATGGCCTGACGTTCGGGATCGAACGCGAACAGCACTCGAAGTTCGCTCCGTCCCGAAGAACCGGGCCTGAGCTCTTTCATATTGCGATGGCGCGATGCGGTCACGGTGTCGACAAGCGGCCGGCCCAAGCTCGGACCCCGCTCGGCGAGCACCTCGATCGCAGCCAAGACCTGTTCCGCCGTCCGGTCGTCGAGCGAGTCGAGCCAGCCCTCGATAAGCCCGAGATCCACCCGCCACATCCACACAGCCTAGAACCTACAAGTTCTAGACGCAACAAGTTGGCATCCTCCTGCAAGTCAGTCGCGACCCGCCGGCGCGCGTCCGCTGGCGAGCCACCTGGCTCCTTCGCGATCCGGAGGACTGTCGTTGTGGCGAGAGCTAGCTCTCAGACTCGACTCGAATCTCCCTGCTGAGCAGCTCGGTCAACGCACGATCGCGCTGTGCGGTCGCGTGTTGATAGCGAAGCGCAGCGGTGACATCCGTGTGCCCGCCACGGTGCAGCAGCTCGGCGAGGGTCGCTCCCTGCTCGGCATACTTGTTCAAGCCCGTGTGCCGCAGATTGTGGAAGCGGAATCCTGGTCGGCCTGCTTCCTCTCTCGCACTCCTCCAGGCCCGGTCCAGAGCGCTCTGGGGAGGCACGTGCTCCGCGGCCATTGCTGAGGACGGGGGCTGTGCACTGCGGCGGCGTGTGCTCCCGCAGATGGCGGATGAGCTCGGGCAGCAGCGCCGCTGGAATGGCGATGCTCCGGGTGCTGTTCGCCTTGGGGGGTGTGAGGGCGTTGGCCTTCACGTTCCATTGCCGGCGGACGTGAAGCACTGCCTTATGGGGATCGTCGAGGTGCTCCAGATCTCGACGCTGCAACCCGAGCACCTCGCCAATCCGAAGGGCGCACCACGCGGCGAGGGGGACGGCGATCCGCAGATGATCGGGCATCGCGTCGGCAAACGCCTCGACCTCTTCTGGGAGGGCGACATCCCCGTGTTCGTCCTCGGGGCGCACCCGGCGATGTTTCGGCGCCTTGGGGAAGTCGAAGGCCTCCAGGGTGCCGGCCCCAGCCTTCACGGCAGCATTGAGCATCGAGCGGAGCACGATCGCGACGTTCGGTGCAACGCCATTGACGCGGGCGTCGGGGTGGCGCGACGATCGAAACCGCCCGAGCGACCTGAGATGGTCGGCCACGCGCTCGGTCGTCAGGTCGGCCAATCGGACGTCCCCGAGGTCCTCGAGAATGTGCCGATTCAGGATGGAACGGTACGACACGATGGTCGCCGGAGAACGATCAGGGTTGGCCTCCAAGGTGGCCAACCACGTCTCTGACCACTCCCTCAGTGTCACTGATTGCGCCTCAGCCTTGGCAGCCTCGGCCTTGCGGGCGGACCGGAGCACAGTCGGGGGAACGAAGGTTTCCCTGGCGATCTGGCCTCGGGCGATGTCGAGGGCAGCACGCGCGTCCACGAGATAGTCGTACATGCCGATGGCGTGGGTCCGTCCCTCGTAGTCGACCCTGACCCGGTATCGACCCCGGTTCGCGTGATCCCTCTTGGCAGTTTCGACGGTGGAGCCATGAATCGCTCCCGACATCGCCGTCCGCGCGGGGGCGCTGGGTCGGCATCATCCCGACTCAAGCATGCCGCGTGTGACAGCCCTGTGACAGTTCTCTGTCACAAGCAGTCTAATTCGGACCAATTCTGTCCTATCGGACGCTGCCCTCAAATTGGCCGAATCCACTTGGGTCATAAGGGGTTTAAGCACTGAACAGCGTGGGAACGTCCGTGATTGGTGGAGGTGGCGGGAATTGAACCCGCGTCCAATGACGGGAAACCAGGGCTTCTCCGGGTGCAGTGCGCATAGGGAGTTTCTCGGCCTCAGGGCTCGCGCGCACACGTCCCCTGACTCAGGCCCAGTCGGGTGGGAGTCCCGCACCGACCCCCGACGAGCCGGTGCAGCAAGATCTCTAGATGACGCTGGTTACTAAGCCGAGATCACACTTAGGCCAACGGACTTCGGGCTCGCTCAGGCGGCGAGGGCGAAGTCGGTGCGCTTGGAATCGGCACCTATTGGTTTGCACGGAGCGTTAACGAGATAACCGTACGTCCTCGACCCGCTTCCCCTGATCAGCCGACCACTGTCGAAACCGATCACCCCCATGAAGGGGGTTGTTCCCACGCTGTTCAGTTGTCTATGAGTGCTGAGCACTCCGGCGCGCTCTCGCGAGCCACCGGAAGGTCCAGTATGCCGTTCAACGCTCCGGACCCCAAACGCATTCCCTAGGCTGGCGGTCATGTTCTCCAAGGTTCTGGTCGCCAACCGTGGCGAGATCGCCGTCCGTGCCTTCCGCGCCGCCACCGAGCTCGGCGCGAAGACGGTCGCCGTCTTCCCGCACGAGGATCGCAACTCCGAGCACCGGCTCAAGGCCGATGAGTCGTACCAGATCGGCGAGGAGGGGCACCCGGTCCGCAACTACCTCGACTACGAGAACGTCGTCCGGGTGGCGCGGGAGGCCGGGGCCGATGCGATCTATCCCGGCTACGGATTCCTCTCCGAGAACCCGCTGCTCGCCGAGGAGTGCGCGAAGCACGGCATCACGTTCGTCGGCCCGCCGGCCGCCGCCCTCCACCTCGCTGGGAACAAGGCCAAGGCGATCGCAGCAGCCCGTGAGGCCGGCATACCGACGCTTCAGTCGGCCCCGCCGACGACCGACCTGGACATCCTCGCCGCCGCCGCCGAGGAGATCGGGTACCCGGTCTTCGTCAAGGCGGTCTCCGGTGGAGGCGGACGGGGTATGCGCCGCGTCGACTCCCCCGACCGACTCCGGGAGTCGCTCGAGGCGGCCCAGCGAGAGGCGGAGTCGGCGTTCGGCGACCCGACCCTGTACCTCGAGCAGGCGGTCGTCAACCCCCGCCACATCGAGGTGCAGATCCTCGCCGACGGCACCGGGACGGTGCTGCACCTGTTCGAGCGTGACTGCTCGGTCCAGCGCCGCCACCAGAAGGTCGTGGAGATCGCCCCCGCGCCAAACCTCGACCCTGCGCTGCGGGACCGGATGTGCGCCGACGCGGTGAAGTTCGCCGAGTCGATCGGGTATGTCAACGCCGGCACCGTCGAGTTCCTCCTCGGCGAGGACGGCGAGTATGTGTTCATCGAGATGAACCCCCGCATCCAGGTCGAGCACACCGTCACCGAGGAGGTCACCGACATCGACCTCGTGGTCGCCCAGCTCCGCATCGCCGCCGGGGAGACCTTCGACGACCTCGGCCTGAGCCAGGACAGGATCTATGTCCGGGGCTCGGCCCTGCAGTGCCGGATCACGACCGAGGACCCGGCCAACGGTTTCCGTCCCGACGCCGGGCAGATCACCGTCTATCGCTCCGCCGGAGGCGGCGGCGTCCGCCTCGACGGCGGCACCGTGTTCGTCGGTGCCCAGGTGAGTCCGCACTTCGACTCCATGCTCGTCAAGCTCACCTGCCGGGGCCGCACCTTCCCGATCGCCGTGCGCCGGGCCAGGCGAGCACTCGCCGAGTTCCGGATCCGTGGCGTGTCGACGAACATCCCGTTCCTCGAGGCCGTCCTCGACGACGAGACCTTCCAGAACGGCTCTGCGACAACGAGCTTCATCGACGAGCGCCCAGAGCTCCTCGAGGCACGCATCCCCGCCGACCGCGGCACCAAGCTGCTCACCTACCTCGCCGACGTCACCGTCAACCAGCCGTACGGCCCGGCGCGGCACACGGTCCGGCCCCGCACGAAGCTGCCCGAGATCGATGTCGAGTCGCCCCTCCCCCGCGGGTCGCGGGACCTGCTGCGCGAGGTCGGCCCGGCCGAGTTCGCGCGGAAGCTGCGGGAGCAGACTGCTGTCGCCGTCACCGACACGACCTTCCGTGACGCCCACCAGTCGCTCCTCGCCACCCGGATGCGGACCCGTGACCTGCTCCATGCCGCCGATCACGTGTCCCGGCTCACGCCAGAGCTGCTCTCGATGGAGGCCTGGGGCGGGGCGACCTACGACGTCGCACTGCGCTTCCTCAGCGAGGACCCGTGGGAGCGGCTCGCCCTCCTCCGCGAGGCGATGCCGAACATCCCGCTCCAGATGCTCCTGCGGGGTCGCAACACCGTCGGCTACACCCCCTACCCGACCGAGGTGACCGACGCCTTCGTCCACGAGGCGGCACGGACCGGCCTCGACATCTTCCGCATCTTCGACTCCCTCAACGATGTCTCGCAGATGCGCCCCGCCGTCGACGCGGTCCTCGAGACGGGCACTGCGATCGCCGAGGTCTCGCTCTGCTACACCGGCAACCTGCTCGACCCGGCGGAGAAGCTGTACACCCTCGACTACTACCTCCGTCTCGCCGAGGAGATCGTCGGCACCGGGGCGCACATCCTCGCAATCAAGGACATGGCGGGCCTGCTGCGCGCTCCAGCAGCCACCAGGCTCGTCACTGCCCTCCGGGAGAACTTCGACCTGCCGGTCCACCTGCATACCCACGACACAGCCGGCGGGCAGATCGGCACGCTGCTCGCGGCGATCGACGCCGGGGTGGATGCCGTCGACGCCGCCTCGTCATCGATGTCGGGCACGACGTCCCAGCCGAGCCTGTCCGCGCTCGTCGCGGCAACGGACGACACCGACCGGGCCACCGGCCTGGACATCGAGCACATCTTCGCGATGGAGCCGTACTGGGAGGCCGTGCGCCAGCTGTACTTCCCCTTCGAGAGCGGCCTGGCCTCGCCCACCGGACGCGTGTACTTCCACGAGATCCCCGGCGGACAGCTGTCGAACCTGCGTCAGCAGGCCATCGCGCTCGGTCTCGGTGACCGCTTCGAGGAGATCGAGGACATGTATGCGGCGGCCAACCGCATCCTCGGCAACCTCGTCAAGGTGACCCCGTCGAGCAAGGTCGTCGGCGACCTCGCCCTCGCGCTGGTGGGGGTGGGTGCGGACCCGGCCGAGTTCGAGGACAACCCGACGAAGTTCGACATCCCCGACTCGGTCATCGGCTTCCTCGAGGGCGAGCTCGGCGACCCGCCCGGCGGGTGGCCCGAGCCGTTCCGCACCAAGGCGCTCCAGGGCCGCAAGGGCAGGCCGCGGGTCACCGAGCTGACCGAGGAGCAGTCGCAGGCGCTTAAGGACGACCCACGGCGCACGCTCAACCAGCTGCTCTTCCCCGGACCGACCACAGAGTTCGAGAACTCGCGTGAGCTCTACGGCAACCTGGGTGTGCTCGGCACCCGAGGATTCCTCCACGGCCTGGACAAGGACGAGGAGTACGAGGTCGAGATCGAGGCGGGCAAACGCCTCATCCTCGGGCTCTCCTCGATCGGCGAGGTCGATCGGCACGGGATGCGCTCGGTCATGTGCACCCTCAACGGTCAGTTCCGCCCGATCCAGGTCCGCGACCGCAGCGTCGAGGCCGACACCAAGGCTGCCGAGAAGGCCGACCCGGGCCACAAGGGGCACGTCGCGGCGCCGTTCGGCGGCGTCGTCACCCCGACCGTGGCCGAGGGCGACTCCGTCGAGGCCGGCGCAGTCGTCGCCACGATCGAGGCGATGAAGATGGAGGCGAACATCACCGCACCCACCGCCGGAACCGTCGAGCGACTCGCCATCGGGGAGCACCAGCAGGTCGAGGGTGGTGACCTCATCCTCGTCGTCAGCTGAGGCTCCTCTCGTGGGATCTCACTGCTCGCGGGCCTGCTGCGGGCTGTCCTGACACCGTCAGGAACCCTCCCCCGGGGGCTTGCACACGTCGTACGGTCGAGGAGTTGAATCCCCGAGGGAAAGGAGACCGCGATGGGTCTGGGAGACAAGATCGAGAACAAGAAGGACGAGCTGGTCGGTGAGGCCAAGGAGGCCGAGGGCAAGGCGACCGACGACGAGTCACGCGAGGCCCAGGGCAAGGCCGAGCAGGCCAAGGCCAACCTCAAGCAGGCCGGCGAGAAGGTCAAGGACGCCCTCAACTGATCCAGCACCACGACTGACTGCTCCTCACCGGTCCTGATCGGAAGAGCGCGGCGCCCCGGAC
>JAAYSB010000142.1 GCA_012518475.1 Intrasporangiaceae bacterium
GGCCTCCTCGTCGTCGAAGATCTACACCGCCGACCCTAGCCAGCCACGAGCAACCTCGCTAGGATTGGATACCCTCGGGGGTATCTGTCATGGTCACTCATCGCGATACCCCCGGGGGTATCTTTCCGCGCGGAAACGCGGAGAGGAGATCCAAGGAGCCCAGACGATGCCTCGCTTCGCCCAGGACTATCCAAGCCCGCACCCTCCAGGTGCTCCGCCCTCTCGACGCCAAGCTGTTCGGCAAGCGCGAGCAGGTGCGTGACGCCGCTCCCGAGGCCGTCCTCGAGACCGTCTGATCCACCGCATGGCCGAAGGGGATCAGTCGCGCACGACCAGGCCGGAGCCCTCGGCGTCCACGTCGAAGGTGACCGTCTGACCGTCGTGGAGTTCGCCGGCCAGCATGCGGCGGGCCAGGGCGTCCTCGATGGTCGTCTGGATCAGCCGCTTCAGCGGGCGCGCACCGTAGACCGGGTCGAAGCCGGTCGAGGCCAGCCAGGCCTTCCCGGCGTCGGTGACCTCGAGGGTGATCCGACGGTCCGTCAGGCGCGCGGCCACCCGGCGCAGCTGGATGCCGACGATGTGCGTCAGGTCGTCCTGCGACAGCGGCTCGAACATCACGACGTCGTCGAGCCGGTTCAGGAACTCGGGCTTGAACGCCTGCCGCACCACGCCCATCACGGCCTCGTTCTTGGTCTCGGGGCTCAGGGCCGGGTCGGCCAGGAACTGCGAGCCCAGGTTCGAGGTCATGATCATGATCACGTTACGGAAGTCGACCGTGCGACCCTGCCCGTCGGTGAGGCGCCCGTCGTCGAGCACCTGCAGCAGGATGTTGAACACATCGGGGTGCGCCTTCTCGACCTCGTCGAGCAGCACGACCGAGTACGGACGCCGACGCACGGCCTCGGTGAGCTGGCCGCCCTCCTCGTAGCCGACGTAGCCGGGAGGGGCACCGACCAGGCGCGAGACGGTGTGCTTCTCGCCGTACTCGCTCATGTCGATGCGGACCATGGCGCGCTCGTCGTCGAACAGGAAGTCCGCGAGGCTCTTGGCCAGCTCGGTCTTGCCCACGCCCGTCGGGCCGAGGAACAGGAAAGACCCCGTGGGACGGTTGGGGTCGCTGATGCCCGCACGCGAACGGCGGACGGCGTCCGACACCGCCTGGACGGCTTCGGCCTGGCCGATGAGACGCTCCCCGAGGTGGGCCTCCATCGAGAGCAGCTTCTCGGCGTCACCCTGCAGCATCTTGCCGACGGGGATGCCCGTCCACGACGAGACGACCTCGGCGATGTCGTTGGCCGAGACCTCCTCGGCCACCATCGGCACCCGGTTGGCGTCCTCCTCGGACGCGGTGGCCAGCTCGGCCTCCAGCTGCGGGATCTGCCCGTACAGGATCTCGGACGCCCGGGTCAGGTCACCCTCACGCTGGGCCCGGTCGGCCTCGGCCCGCAGGTGGTCGATCTCGGTCTTGATGTCGCCCACGCGGTTGAGGCCCTGCTTCTCGGACTCCCACCGCGACTCGAGCCCGCGCAGCGTCTCCTGCGCGTCGGCGAGCTCGGCCGCGAGGCGCTCGCGGCGCTCGGTGCTGGCGGCGTCCTGCTCCTTCTCGAGGGCGAACTGCTCCATCGTCATGCGGTCGATGGTGCGGCGCAGCTGGTCGATCTCCTCGGGGCTGGAGTCGATCTCCATGCGCAGGCGGGACGCCGACTCGTCGATCAGGTCGATCGCCTTGTCGGGCAGCTGGCGCGACGTGATGTACCGGTTCGAGAGCTGGGCGGCGGCGACCAGCGCGCCGTCGGTGATGCGCACCTTGTGGTGGGCCTCGTAGCGCTCACGCAGCCCCCGGAGGATCGCGATGGTGTCCTCGACGGACGGCTCGCCGACGAAGACCTGCTGGAAGCGGCGCTCCAGGGCCGGGTCCTTCTCGATGCGCTCGCGGTACTCGTCGAGCGTGGTGGCGACGATCATCCGCAGCTCGCCGCGGGCGAGCATGGGCTTGAGCATGTTGCCGGCGTCCATGGCGCCCTCGCCGGACGCCCCGGCACCGACGACGGTGTGCAGCTCGTCGATGAACGTGACGACGTGGCCCTCGGACTCCTTGATCTCGTTGAGGACGGCCTTGAGTCGCTCCTCGAACTCGCCGCGGTACTTGGCGCCGGCCACCATGCTCGCGAGGTCGAGGGACACCACGCGGCGGCCCTTCAGCGAGTCGGGCGCGTCGCCGGCGACGACGCGCTGGGCGAGGCCCTCGACGACGGCAGTCTTGCCGACGCCGGGTTCGCCGATCAGCACCGGGTTGTTCTTGGTGCGGCGGCTCAGCACCTGCACCACGCGGCGGATCTCGGAGTCGCGTCCGATCACCGGGTCGAGCTTGCCCTCGCGGGCGCGCTCGGTGAGGTCGACCGAGTACTTGTCGAGCGCGGACTCGCCGCCCTCGGCCTCAGCGCTCGTCACGCGCTTGCCCCCGCGGGCGGCGTTGA